>JAIBHM010000057.1 GCA_020028535.1 Armatimonadota bacterium
ACTCGACGCCGTGCTCCCGGATCGCCATCTCGAGCTGAGAACGCTCAATGCCCTCTTTGCGCAAATGGGGAGCAACGAAATCGCCATCCACGACGAGGACCGTCGGAATGCCCTCCAGCAGCCGTCCCCAAAACTCACTGCGCAGCCGCAGACTCGAGAGCCCCCAGTTAACGAAGAGGAGCGTGAACGCCGCCAGCAACCCGCCGGGCAGGGACGTATCGGGCCCGACCATCGCGTTCTGCACGGCGTTCGCGATCAGCAGAACGACCACCAGGTCGAACACGGTCATCTGCCCAAGCTCTCGCTTGCCCATCAGACGAAGACCGGCAAACACCGCAAGATAGATGACGGCAGTACGGACGATGATCTGCCATGCTTGGATGCCCAAAGTTGCCATCGACTCACCCCCCGCCCTCAATGATAAACGAGGCCGGCGGACCCGCACGCCGAGAGAGACTGGTTCAGCCGACCAAACGCCAGAGCCACTCCAACCTTCAGGAAACCCAACTCAAACGGGGGGTCGAATCCCGCTGGGACATCGGACGACTTCTACGGAGGTGCTGCGAAGGAATCCCCTGCGAGGACGGTCCTAGCGGGTCCTTACCCTCGTGACGGAAATGCCCTTGATCTCTCTGCGGACGACTTCAAAGCCGATGCCGGCGAACGGGCATGTGTACTCCGTGCCGCCAGGAATGTCGGAGGTCAGGGCCATGCCGCCGCACATCGCGAGCATCCCTTCGTTCCAAATCCGCCCCGGGTGGATCCCGCTCGGCGTCTTGTGCATGGCGCTCGTCGTGCGAATTTTCACGACGTAGCCATCGGTCGCCCAGGCGGTGAATCCCAGCGACGGTACATCGTAGATCACGCGGTCGTCTGCGATCTTCGGGGTAATCTCCTTTTGCAGAATGCGCGGGACATCCATCGCCCGCATCCCTAGTGTGAGCGGGCCGATGCCCACGCCCGGGTTGATCACGGCGCGAAACTGCGCTGCCGCACCCGCACGCCCGAGACTCAGCACGAGGGCGGCGACAAGGAGACTTGCTCCGATTGATCCCCACCGGTTCACACGCACGTGTGTGGGCACCTCCGCCCAGGCGCGTTCCACTGAACGCGCTCTACTGAAGAGGTGCCCGGTGAAAGCGGACGGATAGACTACTGGAGGGCAGCTGTTGCGAAGATCAGGGGCGTTTCTGCCCGCCCCCAGGTGAGCCGGGGACCACGACCGGCATACCGTCACGCAGCGTCCGGTGCCCCGCGACGGCGATGATCTCCCCCTCGGTCAGCCCGCTCGTAATCTCAATGACCGTTCCATCGGAGATCCCGGTCCGGACGGGACGCGCCTGCGCCGTCGCTTCAACGATCACAAATACCACGGGCCCGCCCTCGCGCTCCAGGACCGCATCGACGGGCACGGCGATGACGTTGGCGCTGCGCGCCACCAGGATCACGACGTTGGCGAACATGCCCGGCCGCAGCCGGCGCGCAACGTTCGGAACATCCACGCGGATATCGGCCGTCCGGGTGGACGTCGCCAGAATTGGGCTGATGCTCGCAATGCGGCCCATGAATACCTCACCCGGCAATGCGTCGGTGCGCACGGTAACAGGAAAGCCGACCTGGATGCGGTGCAGGTCCCGCTCGACAATCGGGACGACGATCACCGCTGGGTCGACGTCGATGAGGCGAACAAGGGGCGTCGAAGACGTCACGGCCTGCCCGCGTTCCGCAAATTTGCGGCCCACGACGCCGTCCACCGGCGCCACGACGGTGCTCTCGGCCAGCATCGTCTGCGCCTGGAACAGGGTTACCCGGGTCTGTTCGAGGCGCGCGAGCGCCTGGCGGTATGCGACCTCCGCTTCCTGAAGCTGGGCCCTCGCGATCTGCACCGCTTCGGGGCGCGGATCCCGGCGAAGGAGCGCCAGTTGCTCCTCGGCGCTGCGCAAACGCCCTTCCTGTACGGCCGTTTCCAGCCGGGCCGCCTCGACCTGCTCCCGCGAGACGTACCCCTGCGCGAACAACTCTTCCTGACGGCGCAGCTGCTCGCGGCTGAACGCGACGCCCGAGCGCGCCTGCCGCACCTGTTCCTCCGCCTGCCGGAGCTGCTCCGCAGCCGGGCCGGCCATCACCTGAGCCAGGCGGGCGCGTTGGGTTTGGACGCTGGCCCTGGCGGCATCGACCTGGACCCGCTGCGACTCGTGAGCCGCGCGGGCCTGCGCCACCTGGAAACTCGGGTCCTGGGGATCCAGACGGACGAGCACCTGCCCGCGACGGACTACCTGCCCCTCAGTAACGTGGACGGCGGCGACAACGCTGGACACGCGCGCCACGACGTCGACGGTTGACCCCGCGGCAACCTCACCGACGTGGGTGGAGAACAGCTCGACCGTCGAGCGCGCCACCCGCGCCACCTGAACGACCGCGGGGGCGGCGCCGCGGCCGGCAGGACCCTGTGCCACCTGGCGGCTGCGGAGCGCCGCGCTCGTCCGCCAGGCCAGCAGGGCCACGAGCAGTACTGCAGCCAAAATGAACACGCCTCTCCGCATGCGGATCATAGGATTCTCTCTATTTCCATGCCCGGCGGGAGGGCGCCTCTTCCAACGCGTTGCGATTCACGAGGTAGCAACGATCGCCGGAGCAGATCCAGGTCTGATGGGACACCCGACTCTCCAGCTGCAGCGTGGAGTGGGAGATTCCAAAGCGCTCTACGAGCGTCATCTGTAGCGCCCGCAGGACCGTGGCCGGCTCCGCCCCCTCGGCCAGCACAATGTGCGAGGTCAGGACGGGGAAGTCTGACGTAATCGACCAGACGTGCAGGTCGTGGAGGTCTTCCACGCCGGCGACCCCTCGGATGGCCCGCGTCACGTCGTCGGAGCGCATACCCCGTGGGGCACCCTCGAGGAGCACGTTCAGGCTCTCCCGCATCAGTCGCCACGCACTGACCACGATTAGAACCGCGATCAGGACGCTGATGATCGGGTCGGCGGGCGTCCATCCCGTGAGGAGGATGATCACTGACGCCACAATTGCCGCAACGGACCCGAGGAGATCGCCGACGACATGCAGGAAGGCGCTGCGCAGGTTCAGATCGGACCGCCGGGTGCGCGAGAGGATGAGTACTGTGGCGATGTTGGCCAGGAGGCCGGCCCCCGCGATCGCGAGCATGAGCCCGCCGCGCACCGGAGACGGATGGAGCAGTCGTTGATACGCCTCCGCCAGGATCAATCCCGCGACGAGCATGAGCGTCGCGCCGTTGGCAAGCGCGGCGAGTATTTCGACGCGGTAGAAGCCGAAGGTCTTCTCCGCCGTGGCCGGCCTCAAGACAAACCAGATGGCGAACAGGCTGAGTCCCAAGGCCGCGACGTCGCTGCCCATGTGGCCGGCGTCCGCAAGCAGGGCGAGGCTCCCGGAGATGATGCCGCCCACCACCTCAGTCACAAGGAGCGCCACGGTGATGACGAGGGCCCACACGAGCCGGCGGTCATCGATGCGCCGGTGATCAGCGTGCTGGTGATCGATCTGGAGGTGATCCGTCTGCACTATTGCGAGACCTTGCTGAGGAAGTCGAAGATCGCCTCGTAAATCGCCTCGCGGTGCGCCGCGCTGCGAAGCATATACGTGCCGTGCGCCGCGGTCGGAATCATCAACAGCCGTTTCGGCTCCGGCGTGCGCTCGTGCATCGTCCTGACACTCTGATTGAATGGGGCGTCCTTGGTCCCAACGATAAACAGCTTCGGCATCTGCAAATTGGTGAGGTACGGCCGGGCGTCCAGGCCCCGGAACATCATGCCGCTGGCGATGACCACCAGCCCATCAACCTTGGTCTGTCCCGCTGCCACGATCGATGACGTCCCGCCCATGCTGGCACCCATCACGACAATCTTCTCCGGATTCCGGCCCCGCATGAACCGGACGGCCGCGAGGGTGTCCCGGTAGACGTGGCGGATCACCAGCTTCCCGGACGACGTTCCCACGCCGCGGAAGTCGAAGGTCAGCACGGTGTATCCCTGCGCCGCCAGTTTGCCGGCGAGATCATACCAGATGGACTGCGTCGTGCCGAACATGTGGGAAAAGACGACCGCATTGGGCCCACGGGCCCACAGGTGGCCGCGCAGCCTCGTACCGTCTGTGCTCCGGAACGAGACGTGGGCTGGGGCCGGCGCGGCGGACGCGCCGAGCGCGCTTACCAGGACCGCGACTGCGGCGAGGGGACCGAGGCGGCGGAAAGGCATTACATCACCGCCTTGACCAATCCGCCATCCACCTGCAGCGTGGTGCCGTTCACGAAGCTCGCCCGTGGTGAGGCGAGGAAGACCACGACGTTCGCAAACTCCTCCGGCTGCCCGACCCGGCCGAGCGGGATCTGATCCGTCCACAACCGGCGCTCTGCTTCTTCATACGTAATACGTTCCCGCTCCGCGTACGTCTTGGTCAGCGTACGCAACCGCTCGGTAGCGATCGGGCCCGGACACACGGTATTGACCAGAATCTTGTGGGGCGCGAGCTCAGTCGCCAGCGTCTTGGCCAGCCCGACCACGGCCAGGCGCACCGCGTTGCTCAGCACGAGATTCGGCAGCGGCTGCTTCACCGTGAACGAGGTCACGTTGATGATCCGTCCGCCGCCGCGCGCGCGCATGTGCGGCACGACAATCTGGCACAGGCGCACCGTGCTCATCAGATTGAGTCCGACTCCTGTCCACCATTCCTCTTCAGTGATCTCGGTAAAGGGTTTGGAGGGGGGACCGCCCGCGTTGTTGACCAGGACGTCGATCTGGCCGAAGCGATCCATCACGGCGCCGATGAAACGCTCCACGTCCTCGCGCTTTGTGACATCCGCCGGCACGGCCAGGACCTCGGCTCCGATCTCCTCCGCGGCGGCGCGCAGCACACGCTCATTTCTCGCGCAAATCGCCACGCGCGCCCCTTCGGCGGAAAACGCCCGGGCGATGGCCTTGCCCAGGCCCCGGCTCCCCGCGGCCACCACGGCGACCTGATCCCGCAACCCGAGATCCACGCGCTCCCTCTACTGGCGGTCTTCAAGCCGCGCAATGAGCATGGAGAGGAGACGCTGTCGCATCTCTCCCCGGGGCCGTGTGCCTACAGAAGCGCGAGGTCCCACTCCAGGTGCGCGCGCCTGCGCTCCGTCGCCCGGCGAAGTGAAGCCGGGGCCCCCGCGGCGTTGTTCCCGGCCGCCCTGTCCCTCTCTTCGCTGCCTTGCCTCTGCACGCATTCGTTCCACCTCTGCCCGCTGATCAGGAGTGAGGATGCTGTTGATCTCGCGCGCCAGGGCCCGGGACACCTCCGCGTCGTTCGGATCGGTGTCACGCAAGACGCGCAGGAGCGGCAGAATCGATACGATCTGCTCGCCGGTCAGGGCGTGCGTTTCGCTCCGCATGAGCATGCCGACCGCATTGGCCACCATCAAGGCTGGATCAGCGCGGGCCGCGACCGGGTTGGGGCTGGGCCGCGTAGAGGCGAAGATCACGACCGCAGCCAGCGCAACGATGACGCCCGCGATGACCAGCGTAAGTTTCCGTTTCCGCATGTTATTCATACCGGAGAGCCACAATGGGATCGAGACCCGCAGCGCGCTGCGCAGGGTAGATGCCAAAGAAGATTCCGACCGCGGCGGCAAAGCTCACCGCCATCACCAGCGACCCGGGCGAGATGAGCGTCGCCCAACCCGCCAGCGCCGAGATCGCCCTGCTGCCCCCGATCCCCAGCAGCAGGCCGATCACCCCGCCACTGACGCTGAGGACCAGAGATTCCACGAGGAACTGGCTGAGGATGTCCCGGCGCGTCGCGCCCACGGCCTTGCGGATGCCGATCTCCCTGGTCCGTTCCGTGACGGATACGAGCATGATATTCATGATGCCGATGCCACCCACCAGCAACGATACCGCGGCGATCCCTCCCAGGAGCAGCGTCATTGTCTGCGAGACACCTTGGAACGTCTGAATCACGTCGGCCTGGTTCCGAATGGTGAAATCGCTCTCTTCCCCTGCCGTCACCCTGTGCCGGATCCGCAGCAGTGTCTCCGCGCGCTCCTGAGCAACGGTCATCTGCCCCGCATCGCGCACCTTCACAAAGATCGCGCGGACGAAGTCTACGCCGAACAGCCGCCGCTGCGCGGTCGTGAGTGGGACGAGGACGATGTCGTCGCGGTCGTTGAAACCGGTGGCACCACGCTCCGCAAGGACTCCGATCACCGTGAACGTCACGCGATTGACCTTGAGGGTGGCTCCGAGCGGCGACGCGGCGCGATCGCCGAAGAGCCGTTCGACGACCGTGCGGCCGAGCACCGCCACCCGCGCCCTTGAGGCCATCTCCGCCTGGGTGAAGAAGGCCCCGTTGTCGATGGGCGAGTTCCGCACCTCCGGAAAGGCGGGGGTGACCCCGGAGACGCTGGTATTGACGTTCTCCGACCCGCGTACCACCTGTGCGTTGCGGGAAAACTCAGCCGTCACGGCCTCCACCTCGGGCACCTCAGACGCGATGGCCTCCGCATCCTCCCACGTCAGGGTCTGCAGCGACCCCTGCCCCTGCCGGACGCCGAACTGTCCGGCGCTGCCCGGAAAGATTGTGAGCAGGTTGCTGCCGAGTGACTGCACCTGAGCTGCGACGGCCTGGCGGGCCCCCTGGCCGATACTTACCATCGTGACCACTGCGGCCACTCCAATGATGACGCCGAGCATCGTCAAGACAGCGCGGAGCTTGTTCGCGACCAGCGCGCGGAGGGCGATCTGCATGCTGCTGACCAGGGTCATCGGCGCTGCCCTTCCCGCAGGTGCAGCAGACGGCGCTCGTACACCGGCTCCTGTCGCTCGATATGCCCGTCCCTGAAGCGCACCACGCGCTTTGCACACGCGGCAACATCGGGCTCGTGGGTCACCATGACGATCGTGATGCCTCGATCATTCAAAGACTGCAGCAAGGCCAGGATCTCTTCACTCGTGGCAGTGTCCAGATTGCCGGTCGGCTCATCGGCGAGGATCACGGCGGGCGAGGTGATGAGCGCCCGCGCAATGGCCACACGCTGCTGCTCACCGCCCGAGAGTTGCGAAGGGAGATGATGCGTACGCTGTTCGAGTCCCACGCTTTCCAGCGCCTGCCGTGCCCGCACGCGGCGGTCCACCGCGCCCGCGTAAACCAGCGGCAATTCCACGTTCTCCACCGCCGGGACTCGCGGCAGCAGGTTGAAACTCTGAAAGACGAATCCGATGCGCCGGTTGCGAATCCGGGCCAGCGCAACGTCGTCGAGTGCTCCGACGTCTGTGCCATCAAGCAAGTAGACGCCGTCGCTCGGCCGGTCCAGGCAGCCCAGAATGTTCATGCAGGTGGATTTGCCGGAGCCCGAAGGCCCCATGATAGCGACAAACTCACCCGCGTCCACCTGCAAATCGACCCCACGAAGAGCCTGGACTTCGACGCCATCCATCCGGTAGACTTTTGTGACCTTGCGGAGCTCGATGAGCGCCACGATCCGGCTACCGTCTCTGCTGGAACCGGGGTTGGAATGGATTGCTGCCCCCCGGCGTGGGAGTCGTCGTCTGCCGCGCCGTGCCGAGGTAGACGACTTCGCCCTCGCGCAGGCCACGGAGAATCTCAATGAACCGTCCATCGCTGAGGCCGGTTTCCACGACGCGCGGTGTGAGCTCAGTCCCCTCCACGAGAAAGACCGCTTTGTCTTCGTTCCCGCGTACCGCTTCCTGTGGGACCAGCAGCACACCCGTCCGCCGGGCGAGGACGAACTCGGCGTCGACGGTCATCCCCAGTTTCAGCCGGCGTTGCGGGTCGTTCACCTCAACCGTCACAGGATACTGCGTCACGTTCTGCTCGACGACCGGTTGCGGCGCCACGCGCAGGACCCGGCCGCGCAGGATCATGCCGGGAAGCGCATCCGCGGTCACTTCGATCTGAGCCTGCGGGGTGACGCGCGGGATGTCCGACTCATCCACATAGACCTTCACAAGAACAGGCGATAGCTGCGCCAGGGTGAGCACCGGGGTGCCGCCGGCAGCGCTGCCGATCACCGACTGCCCGACGGCCACGGATCGCTTCACCACTGCGCCGTCGATCGGCGCGGTAATCCGGCTCTCCGCCACACGATCCTGAGCCTGACGCAATGAGGCGGTGGCCTGTGAGAGCGACGCCCGCGCAGCCGCCACCTCTTCCAGACGCAGACGCACCTGTAACCCGCCGTTCCGGGCTTCGGCCAGCTGGGCCTCGGCCTGCCGGAGCTGGGCGCGGGCGATGTCAACGTCTTGGGTCGATCCGCCGGCGCGCACCTGGGCCAGGCGGGACTCCGCCGCTTTCAGTTGCGATGCGGCCACTTCGTGCTCGCTGCGGGCCTGGTCGAGGTTCGAGCGAGAGACAAACCCTTCATTAAACAGCTGCTCCTGGCGGGAGAGGTTCTGCCGGGCCAGCGCTTCCGACGCACGCGCCTGGCGCACGCTTTCTTCTGCCTGGGCAATCTCTTCGGGCCGCCCGCTCTGCACCTGTTGCAGACGCGCGCGCGCCGCGGCCACGCTCGCCTCGGCCTGCCGGACGGACGTGGCATTGCCGGACCGTGTGACGGCCACATTGGCTTCGCTCTGCGCGAGTCTCGCCCGCGCAGCGGCGAGCGCCCCTTGTGCGTCCTCGACGGACGCCCGCGCGTCGGGGTCGTCGATCTCTACGAGCACCTGCCCCCGGCGCACCAGATCGCCTTCTTCAACAAACACGGAACGCACCTGGCCGGTCGCCCGGGACTTCACTTCGACGAGCGATTCAGCCTCCACGGTGCCCGAGGCGGACACGCTGAGCAGGAGATCGCCCCGCGTCACCTGCGCGGTCCTGAAGGGCGGCGTTTCACTCACGCCTGAGAACCGTCCGCGCAAACCGGCGACAATGACGGTCGCCACCACGGCCACGATTCCCACGATACCCAGCACTCGGTTGCGATGATTCATTGTGTGCTCCTGTAAGGCTAACGCTGCGCGCTCATTGGGCGTCCCAGCGCATGCCCCAAATTTACGACCGCCAGATGCAGGTCGTACAGCGCCTGCACCGCCCCGATTCTGGCCTCCGTCGCCAATGATTGCGCGTCGAGAAGCTCGACCAGGATGCCGACTCCAGCCCGGTACCTGCCTTCTGACACTCGCAACGATTCTTCCGCCGCCGCGGAGCTGGCCCGCGTCGCTTCGGTCCGAGCAGACGCTGACGCCACACCCACCGCCGCCCGGTGCGCTTGCGTTTGCACCTGGAGCACCGTTGACTCGCGGCGAGCTGCCGCCGCCAGAGCGTTGGCGCGCGCTTCCTCCACCGCAGCCTTTGACCGCCCACCGTCCAGCAGTGGATGCGATACTGTGGCGGAGATGGACCACCCGGCCGAACCCGGATCCGGTGTGACCTGTACCGCGGCATTCGCGTTCACGTTCACCTGAGGGCCGGCCCTGATTTCGGCGATGCGCAGAGCCGCCTCGGCGCTGCG
>JAIBHM010000058.1 GCA_020028535.1 Armatimonadota bacterium
ACGCGCCCGATGCGATGGCTACCGTTCCGCCCGCGAGCCCGTCCAGCCCGTCGGTCAGGTTTACCGCGTTGGCGAATCCCACGACGTACAGAATGGCGAAGACCACGTACGCCCACCCGAGATCCCACTCTCCAAGCCACGGAAGCGTGAGCGCGGTGCCGAGCTCAGGGCGCCGCGCGACGTAGAATGCCACCAGCGCAGCCAGGAGGATCTGGACCGTCAGCCGTTCGCGGGCACGGAGCCCCAGGTTCCGTTGCCGGCGGATCCCCAGCAGGTCGTCGAGACCACCCACACATCCATAGCCGACCATCACCACGAGGGCGAACGTCACGCCGAGCGGCAGTGGGCGCGAGACGGCAAGGGTCGCGATGATCACTGCGACGAGAATGAGGATGCCGCCCATGGTGGGGGTGCCGGCTTTCGACTGGTGCCGTACCGGCGCTTCCTCGCGGATGGACTGCCGCAGCCGCAGCTCCCGCAGCCGCGGAATCCCCCAATAGCCGAGCAGGAGCATCAAGACCGCCGCCAGCGCCGCGGAGAACGCGACGCGCTCCATCATCCTTGATGAGCCTCCGGCCCAGGGCGCATCGCCTCGACGATCCCGGCAACTACACGCTCCATTTCCATCGCTCGCGAGCCTTTTACCAGCACGACATCGCCGGGGCGGAGCAACTCTCTAAGAAGGTCGATGGCGCGCATCGTACTGGGGACTGTGTGGACTCGTTCGGAGGCCATTGCACCGGCTGCCCCATTCGCGATCTCAACGGCATCCCCGCCGCCAACCGTCACGAGGATGTCGGCAAAATCGGCCACTGCGGCTCCCACATCAAAATGCATCATGCCCGAACTCGGACCGAGTTCCTTCATCTCACCGAGTACAGCGACGCGCCTTCGCCCCCGGGACACTTCGCTGAGCACTTCGAAGGCCGCTTGCATCGATGTGGGACTGGCGTTGTAAGCGTCGTTTATGATGAGGATCCCGCTCGCCTCAACCGGCTGCAACCTCATCTTGGGTGGGTGGTGATGCGCAAGCGCATCCCGAAGCGCGTCCATTTTCACGCCCATGGCCATCCCCACAGACGCGGCTGCCAACGCATTGCGAACGTTGTGTAGGCCAAAGACGGGGAGGGTCGCGCTGATCCGCGCGTCAGGGGAGGTGATCGTGAACCGCATGCCAGACGTCGTAAATTCGACTGATGTCCCACGCACATCAGCCGCAGCATCAATGCCGTAGGTCACTACACGCGCCTTACTGCGGGCAGCAAGCGCTATGACCCTGGGATCGTCGGCATTAAGAACCGCCGTCCCTGAGGCAGGCAGTCCCTCGATTAGTTCTCCCTTCGCACGTGCGACGTTGTCGATCGAACCCAGCAGCTCGAGATGCGACTCAGCGATGTTCGTTAGCACTCCGATTTCAGGGCGGGCGATCGCGACGAGCTCGGAGATCTGGCCGAGCCCTCTCATTGCCATTTCAACGATCGCGACCTGATGCGCGCGATCTAGTCCCAACAGGGTCAGCGGAACTCCGATTTCAGCGTTCCACTCATCCTTCGTCCTGGCCACGCGGTACTGAGTTGCGAGGACAGCCGCGCACATTGCCGTGGTGGTCGTCTTCCCCACACTACCGGTGACACCCACGACGCGCACTCCAAGAGTACTCCGGTAATGGGCAGCCAGGCCGGCGAGCGCCTGGAGCAAGTCTCGTACATGAATCGTGACGCCGCCGGAGGGCAGCCCCTGAACCGCGTGGGTAACGAGTGAGGCAGCGGCGCCATTGGCGAACGCATCGCGGATGAAGTTGTGGCCGTCAGTTCGCGGACCTCGCAGCGGAACAAACAGGTCACCCGGGCGAAGGGTGCGAGTGTCCGTGCTGACGCCTGAGATGGTGAGCGAAGACGGACCCGGCGAGGCGAGATGTCCGCCGGTCGCCTTCAGGACCTCCTCAAGGGTGAGCCGCACGTGCCTTCAACGCCTCTCTCGCCACGAGCCGGTCGTCAAACGGATGCTTGACGCCGTTGATCTCTTGATACGGTTCATGCCCCTTGCCGGCAATGATGACGAAGTCGCCGGGCTGCGCCACATGAATTGCGCGGAAGATCGCCTTGCGCCGGTCGGGCTCGACTTCGAGGGCGCGCGAGCGGTCTCCGATCCCCGCCAGGATCTCCTCGATGATCGTCATCGGCTGTTCCGTGCGCGGGTTGTCGGAGGTGACGATCACCATGTCCGCGAGTTCGGAGGCAATCGCACCCATCTTGGGGCGCTTTGTGCGGTCACGGTCCCCGCCCGCCCCGAAGACGACAATGGTGCGGCCGCGGACGAAATCGCGCGCGGTGCGCAGGACGTTCTCCAGCCCGTCGGGCGTGTGGGCGTAGTCCACCACCACCCCGAACTTCTGGCCTTCGCTCACCGCCTCAAATCGCCCCGGCACGCCGGCAAACGCCGCGAGCACGCGCGGGATCGTCTGGGCGGGCACGCCTTCTGACAGCGCCACGGCGATCGCGGCGAGCGAGTTGTAGACGTTGAAGCGGCCCTGCAGGCGCGAGGCGATGCGGACCGTTCCCTGCGGCGTCTGCACAGCGTAATCCATCCCATCCAGCCGGAGGTGGATCCCGGAGGCGCGGATGCGCGCCTCCCGATCGATTGCGTAGGTGATCACCGGCGCCCGGCTGGCCCGGGCCATGATCTCGCCGCTTGGATCGTCCGCGTTCACGATGGCCACGCCTGCCGGCTCCACCATCCCGAAGAGCCGCCGCTTGGCGGCCCGGTACTCATCGAGCGTCTTGTGGAAGTCCAGGTGGTCCTGCGTCAGGTTGGTGAACACCGCCCCCATGAACCGCATCCCCGCGACACGGTGCAGCGCGAGTGCGTGAGAGGCGACCTCCACGACCGCGTACTGCATGCCCTCGTCCACCATCTGCCGCAGCAGCCTCTGCAGGTCCAGTGCCTCGGGGGTTGTACGATCCAGCCCGATCGTGCGGTCCTCCCCCATCTTCGCACCCATCGTCCCGATGATACCGCAGCGTATTCCGGCCGCCGTAAGCAGCGCCTCGATGAGGTACGCAGTCGTGCCCTTCCCGTTGGTGCCGGTGATGCCGATAACCTTCAGCTGGCGGGAGGGATGACCATAGAATGCGCTGCTCAACAGCGCGAGGGCGAGACGCGAATCGGGGACCTGAACCTGGACCACGCCCCCCCGGACGTCGACGGGGCGTTCCACCACGACCGCGGCGGCGCCGCGCGAGATGGCCTGCGACACGAAGGCATGGCCGTCGTGGGTGAATCCCCGAACCGCTACGAAGATCGCGCCGGGAGTGACGGCGTCGTGGTGCGAGACCACGGCGGAGATGTCGATATCAGAGCGGCCCCCAACGGACGCGGCGGGCACATCCTTCACGAGCAGATCGAGACGCATCCCACCGCTCATTATACAAAATGCGCTCAGAACTGATTCTTTGGAGGGATGCGCAGATACCACAGCGTCTGCGCGGCCACCTCGCGGAATACTGGCGCGGCGATCTCACCGCCATAGTACGGACCGGTCGGCTCGTCCAGGATGACCAGGACGGCGAGTCTCGGGTGATCGGCCGGCACGAGCCCGAGGAACGATGCCACGTAGCGCCCGGGATCGTATCCTCCTCCCGCAGCAGGTTTCTGGGCGGTACCGGTCTTCCCCGCGACCGGATAGCCGTCGATGCGGGCCAGCGCGCCGGTCCCGTCATCCACCGCCGACCTCATGATGTCCAGGACGGCGCGGGCGACCTCGGGACGAACCGCGCGGCGTCCAGGCTGCGCGCCGGCGACCTCGGTCATCCTGCCCTCACGGTCACGGACCCCGCGCACCACATACGGCCGGACGACCACGCCATTGTTCGCGAGCGCTGTCGAGGCGGTCAGCAGCTGCAGGGGCGTGACCGAGATACCCTGGCCAAAGGAGATCGTGGCCAGCCCAGGACCGAGCCATCCCGACGGCGGCCGCACCAACCCGGCCACCTCCCCCGGAAGATCGATCCGGGAAGGCTCCCCGAACCCGAAGGCACGGATGTACCGATAGAAGGTCGTCCTCCCCAGGCGAGAGGCGATCTGCGCCGCACCGATGTTGCAGGAGTTCTTGACCACGTCGCTCGCGGTCTGCCAGCCGTGGGTCCGGTCAGTGCCGTCGCGGATCACGTGGCCGCCGACCTTGAGCGCGCCGTCGCAGAAAAACTGCTCTTCGGGACGGATGAGGCCGGAGTCCAGCGCGGCAGCGGTCAGAAATACCTTGAACGTGGAGCCGGGTTCATACATCTCGCTCACCGTGCGGTTCATCCACAGCTCCGGGGAAGCGACGGCGCCGGCGTTGGGATCGAAGACCGGCCGTGCGGCCAGCGCGAGTATCTCCCCGGTGCGGGTGTCCATGACGATGACCGATCCGCGGCGGGCGCGTGTGCGCTTCATCGCCGCGTCGAGCTCACGCTCCGCGATATGCTGGATGACCTGGTCGATGGTCAGCAGCAGATCCGCTCCGTGCACAGGCGCCTCGACGGTCCGCTGCGTGCCGACCAGGATGCGCCCGATGCCGTCATGCGCGGCCACCGCTTCGCCCGCCTTCCCTCGGAGCGTCGGCTCGTAGGCAAGCTCAACTCCGGCCAGCCCCTGATTGTCGATGCCGACGAAGCCGAGCAGGTGCGCAGCCGAGACGCCGCCTGGATACGAGCGGCGATCCTCGGTTCGGAACCCGATCTGGTCGCCGAAGGCGAGTGATGTGATCCGCGCGAGGAGTTCGGGCGTGACCTTGCGCGCGAGCCACGCGAAGTGACGCCCGCCCTGCAGCCGGCGAAGGACCTCGTTCTCTCGCAGACCGAGGACCGGCGCGATGCGCGCGGCGAAGGCGGCCCGGTCGCGGATCGCGCTCGGTACCGCGTACACACTGGTGGACTCCACGTTGATCGCCAGCGGTCGTCCGCGGCGATCGAGGAGGCGGCCTCGGTGCGGTTCGAGGACGATCGTCGCCAGCCGCTGGCGCTGGGCGATACTCTGGAGGCGGCTGCTCCGTACCACTTGCAGCTGAACCAGCCTCAAGATGAGCGAGGCCAGGACTGCCATCACGCACACCGCGAGTACGGTGATGCGCCGCCGGACGATGATGCGATGCTCGGTGCGGAGGCCTACGTGCGGATGGGACCGGACGTGGCGGCGGGGGCGTCGGGCCGTCGAGCGGCGTCTTGTTCTACCTGCCACCGCCGTACGCGTCTGGACTCCTCCGCCTCGACGATCAATCGCAGCGCTTCCTCTGCGGTCACGGCGCGCCTCCTTCATTCACCGCGATCAGTGCGACTCGCCGGCCTGGGCCTCGCGCCGCAGCAACAGGGCCCCGAGGCGCTGCCACACGGTGGGTTGCGCGGCAGGCTGTGCGGCCAGCGTGATCGGCGGCAGGATGAGCGCCGCCATCTGCTGGGGGTGCGGCTTGATCATGCCGAGGTCCCGCACGGCCACCCGTTCGATCCGTTCGGGTGATTTCAACGCCGTCACTGCCACGAGGAGGCGGGCGTGCTCAGCCTGCAGCGCGCCGACGTCCTGCCGCAGCGTGAGGATGCCGTAGCCGGCCCGCGCCGCTTTCGTGCTCTGGCCGACGTAGACGATCGCGGGCAGGGCCAGCAACACCGCGGCAGCGAGCACGCGCATCATGGGACTGGAGCGCCGGCGGCGTGGGAGCGCCCCAGCGTCTCGCGCTCCACGGTCCGGCATCAGGACCGGGTAGGTTCTCGTTCGTGCCGCCACCGCCACCATGCTGTCTACTCCCACGTCACGATGTCTGTCACTACATCCTCAGAGGTGATCGGGTCTGCCGGGTGACTTCCGCGCGGGTCTGGTGTGACCCCATCAACCCGACAGACCCGAGTCAACGTCGGCACAGGTCGGCCGTTGCATCTTGGGACGGGGCAACCGGAAGTCGGTTGCCGGAGGTGCTCGGATGCTGCTGCGGAGGGGATCTTCGGGGTGTGTGTGGAGGTGCGAAGACCGACCCCGAATTGCCCCGCCCCACCCTTATTCAGTTGTCGCGATCCGTTCCGCCGCCCGCAGCTTGGCGCTGCGCGCGCGCGGATTGCGTTCAATCTCCTCGGGGCTCGGCGTGACTGGCTTCTTGGTCAGAACGCGCAGCCATCGTTGGCCCCCACACGTGCAGGCGGAGGTCCCGGGTGGGCAGGTGCACCCACGGGAGAGGCGCAGGAAGGTATGTTTGATCGTCCGATCCTCCAGGGAGTGGAAGGTGATGGCGCAGAGTCGGCCCGCCTCCCGGAGTACCTCCGCCGCATTTGGTAAGGCTTTTTCAAGGTTCAGAAGTTCGTCGTTTACCGCAATCCGTAGCGCTTGAAAGCTCCGTGTCGCGGGGTGCAGCCCCCGGGGCCACGCCCGCCGCGGGATACTGCGCGCGACGAGTCCGGCCAACTCTTCAGTTGTCTCTAACGGGCGGGCGGCGACAATCCCGCGCGCGACGCGCCGCGACCACCGTTCCTCACCGTACCGCCAGATCAGGTCCGCCAGATCTCGTTCCGGGAGCCTGTTCACCAGGTCGGCAGCCGTCGTGGACTGCCGCCGGTCCATCCGCATGTCCAGCGGACCGGACTCCTGGAACGAGAACCCGCGCTCGGCCTCTGCAAACTGCATCGAGGAAGCGCCCAGGTCGAAGAGGATCCCGTCGACCTGCTGGAGATCCTGCCGCGCAAGGACCTCCTTGATCGCCGCGAAGTTGTCGCGAACGATCACGACCGCCTCGCCAAACCTCTGCAGCCGCCGGGCGGCCGCATCGATCGCGGCGTCATCCCGGTCAATCCCAATCAGCCGTCCGCCGGGCAGGATCCGCTCGAGGATCGCCTCGGCGTGTCCCCCGCCGCCGAGGGTCGCGTCGACATACACGCCGCCGGGCCGGGGGCGGAGCCAGTGCATGGTCTCGTCCAGCAGAACCGGGATATGCATCCTACAAATTCATTCCTCGAATTTGCAGGTCCGGTTCCGCGTACCGCTCCGATCAGATGCTCAGGTCCCGCAGTTCACTCGCCAGGCCCGGAGCCTCGGCCTGGATCTTGGCGATGTAGCGCTTCCAGTTCTCCAGGCCCCAGATCTCCAACCGGCTCCCCACCCCGACCACGACCGCGTCGCGATCGATCTTCGCGTACTCGCGCAGGTGCTGCGGGATCGAGACCCGTCCCTGCCTGTCGAGCTCGACATCCTCCGCGCTGCTCAGCATGAACCGCACGAAGTCTCGCCGGTTGACGGTCAGCGCCCGAAGCTTCTTCTCGTTCTTCGCCCACTCGGCGGGAGCGTACACGGCCACACACTCATCGAGCCCACGGGTCACCACGACCGTGTCCCCGAGTGCTCGCCGGAATTTGCGGGGCAGAACCACCCGCCCTTTGTCGTCCAGGGAATAGTGATGCTCTCCTCTGAACAAGCTCCCCACCGTTCCCCACTCTGTTCCACTTTCTATTCCACCTGTGCCACCGAACTCCTCCTTCTAGACCAGAAATCCGCCGAAAAAGCCCAAAAAATGCCTATACCGCAACAGGAAGGGGAGTGCCGCTGCGCCGGACGCTAGATATTGAGGAACCGCCTATCGGAACCAGAGACTGAGGCGGCTCTGCTCGAAATCCATCTTCTGTTGGAGGACCTGCGGTGACGGCGGACCGACGGTGAGCGCGGGCGCCGGGGAAGCAAAGAAGTTTCCCTGCACCATCGTCGCCAGTCCGGCCCCCGTCTCGATGAAACAGTACCCGTGGCCGTCGAACACGTCGGACGCGGACGCGCGTTGCACCTCGGCGATGATCGCCCGAGCGGCCACTTTGCCCTGCGACTCGGCGAACAGACCGGCTTTTGGAAGCGGGAGTTTGTTGGCCAGCGGAATCTCGTTCACGTCCCCCACTGCGAAGACACCGTCGATGGACGTGCGTAACGTCTGAGGCTCAACCTCGAGCCATTCCCCGCGCATCGCGAGCCCGCTCTCACGGACGACGGCCGGTGGCCGGTGCGGCGGCACGCCGATCAAGAGGTCGGCCTCGACGCGGACGCCGTCCTCGAAGACGAGTGTCGATCCGTCGACGCGGGCGACCTTACGGTTCGGCGTAAAGCCGATACCCTTCGCCGCGAGCAGGCCTTCGACCTGAGCGCAGTTTGCCGCACCGACGACAGGGAGCGACATCGCCTGCGGCGTGAACGTCTGGATCGCGATATTCTGCCGCGTGTTCACCCGGCGGAACAGATCATCCAGCATCATCGCGGCCTCATACGGCGCCGGCGGACACTTATACGGAACGCCCAGAATGCTGATCGCGATGCGGCCGGAGCGGAAGTCGCGAATGCGCCGCCCCAGGCGATCGGCGTCATCCGCGCTGTACAGGTTATAGGCGGCCTCGGAGAATCCGCTCACGAGATCCGGCCGTGGCTCCGCGCCCAACGCCACAATAAGGTAGTCGAAGGGCAGGACGCCCGCGTCCGTGCGCACCGTGCGGCCTTTCGCGTCAATGGCCTGGACCGTGCCCGCACAGATGTTCACTCCGCCCGCGCGCAGGGCGGTAATCGGCCGCTCGCCGTCGCGCCTCGTCCCGCGGCCGGTGACCACCCAGAGGTACCGCAGACCCATCATGAAGACCGGGCTGCGTTCCACGAGTGTGACCTCGGCCTCGTCCTGTAGTCCACGGCTTAACTCGAGCGCCGCCGAGATCCCGCCGAATCCACCACCGAGGATCACGATCTTCTTCACAGCTCGATCTCCTGTCCCGCGCCGTGTTCGCGCGCCCTGGCCAGCACGTAGGCCGCGGCCGCGACGTCCTCCACGGCCATTCCGAGCGACTTGAAGAGCGTAATGTCTCTGGGTGAGGTCCGGCCGGCCAGGCGCCCGGCAAGAACTTCCCCGATCTCCGCGCGGATGTGCCCTTCGTCGATGGCCCCTTCCTTCAACGACTGGATGATGTCCCCCGATTCCGCCACGGCGCCCGCCCGTGAATCGACAAACAGCCTCGCCTTCGCCACCGCCGCCGTATCGAGCTCGCGCCAGTCAGGCCGCGGAGCTCCGACCGCGTTGATGTGTGCACCGTCCGAGATCCAGCGGCCTTCGAGCACGGGGGTTGGTGATGAGGTCGCGGTGACAATCAGCTCTGCGCCCCGCGCGGCCTCTTCCGCGGTCGTGCACACTCGGATCGGGACGCCGTGCTCACCCATCTCGCGCGCAAAGGTCTCGCGCCGCGCTTTCGTACGCGACCATACGCGCACCTCGCGCAGGCGTCGGACCAGGCGCAGCGCCTCGAAATGACTGCGCGCCTGCACCCCGGCCCCCAGCAGGGCAAGCACGCCCGCCTCCTCTCGCGCCAGCGCCTTTGTCGCCGCGGCGGAGGTTGCCGCGGTCCGCATCTCGGTGATCAACCGGCCGTCCATTATCGCCACGAGCGCGCCGGTGGCATTGTCCCACAAGAGGATGACGGCCATGTGCGT
>JAIBHM010000213.1 GCA_020028535.1 Armatimonadota bacterium
TGCCTGCTGGATATCCTCCGGGATTACTCCCGAAGTATACCGCTAGCTTTCGGAATCCACGTGCGACGGCGTTTGAATCGGCTACTTCGCCGCGAGGCTCGCGCCTCTCTTGGTGTGCACAGTACCATGCGCCCTGATGAGGGTCAATTCAGAACTTTCGTTCCCATCCTGTGGGTCCTGTGAGTTGTGTGGAGGACTTGTTAGCCCTCACGAGAAGGAGCCTGCACAACATGCGCGTCGTGACTTCAGCGCAGATTGCGGAGCTCGATCGCCGCGCGACCGAGCGTAACGGCATTCCCGTGGAGCGGCTGATGGAGACCGCCGGCCGGCGCGTTGCGCAGGCTGCGCTTGATCTCGTTCCCGGGTCGCGCGGCCTGGTGACCGTGCTCGCCGGAAAGGGACACAACGGCGGTGACGGTCTCGTGGCCGCCCGAGTGCTGGCGTCTCGCGGGATTTCGGTCGTGGCGCTCCTCGTTGCCGATGAAACGGAGTACTCCAGGGAGACGGGCCGTACGTTAGGCCGAGCCCGGGAGGCTGGAGTTCGGGTTATCAACACCAGTGCCCTCGCGGCCGGAGAGCTCTCCAGGGCGCTTTCTACCGCCGGGCTGATTATTGACGCGTTGTTTGGTACAGGGTTTCGTGGCCCGGCCCGCGGATCAGCGGCGGCATTGATCGATGCAGCGAACACATCGAAGAAGCCCGTTCTTGCAGTGGATGTCCCCTCCGGACTCAATGCCGACACCGGCCAGGCCGACGGTCCGGTCGTGCGCGCCCTGGCGACCGTGACAATGGGTCTCCCCAAGGTCGGCCTTCTCATCCCTCCAGGCATCGAGCTGGCCGGCACGATCTACGTCGCCGACATCGGCTATCCTCCTGAGCTCATCGACGAACCCTCCATCACGACTCACCTCGTCACCGGGGAGATGGTCCGTACGCACATCCCCGCCCGTCCATTCGATTCACACAAGGGGACGTTTGGCAGGACGCTCGTCATCGCGGGCTCAGTCGGGTTCACCGGCGCCCCGGTTCTCGCAGCCCTCGGCGCGCTCCGCATCGGCGGCGGTCTCGTGACCCTGGCCGCGCCGCGGACCGTGTACCCGATTGTGGCCGCGCACGTGATTGAGGCGATGCCCACTCCACTTGACGATGACGGCGGCGCACTTTCGGCCTCAGCGCTGGCCAGGGTCGAAGAGCTCGCTGCGGCGAGCGACGTCGTGGCCGTGGGACCGGGTCTCTCGACAGCCCCGGGCGTTCGCCGAGTGGTCGAAGGTCTGCTGGCGTCGGGGAAGCCACTCGTCGTGGACGCCGATGCACTGAACGTCCTCGCGGGACAGTCGGAGATTCTCCGGCGTGCCACCGGTCCGGTCGTGATCACACCGCATCCTGGCGAACTGGCCCGTCTGCTGGGAAAGCAGACGCGAGAAGTCCTCACGGACCGGTTGGGTGAAGCGCGCGGAGCGGCCGAACGACTGCGCTGTATAGTCGTCCTCAAGTCCGCCAGCACGGTCGTCGCGACTCCAGAAGGCGATGCCTACTTCGTGCTGACGGGAAATCCGGGGATGGCCACGGGCGGGATGGGCGACGTCCTCACCGGCGCGATCGCATCCCTGATCGGACAAGGGATATCGCCGGCGGAGGCCGCCTGGACCGCAGCCTATCTGCACGGCATGGCCGCCGATCTCCTTGCGGAGGAACGCGGGATGGCCGGGATGCTGGCGTCTGAGGTGGCACGTAACTTGCCGGCGGCAATCGCGCGTGTGCTGCGCGGCGAATTCCGGGATGGGGTCCGCGTGCTGCGCGACTGACTCGTCATGGCGAGCCCTCGGTGGCTTCGGAGGCGAAGAACGCTCCCTCTCGATCGGTGCGCCGCCGGTACCCTCCTGCGACCGCCTCGAGGAACTCGCTCTGCCGGTCCCGGTGCACCAGCGTGACCACGGCCCCGCCAAATCCGGCTCCTGTCATTCGCGCCGCCACGGCCCCCGGCGACGCCAGGGCCGCCTCCACCATTGCGTCGAGCTCGGGAGTGCTGACTTCATAATCGTCACGCAGGCTGTCGTGCGAGGCCAGAAAGATGTCGCGGAGGCGTGTCACCTCTCCGCCTTCGACCGCCCGGGCGGTCTCGATCACGCGCGCATTCTCCGTGACGACATGCCTGACCCGGCGCGGCAGAGGATCCGGCATCTCCTCAATGAGCCGCATGTCGTCGAGCGTCACATCTCGCAGCGCCGATGCGTGTCGTCCCCGCACTGCCAGCCAAGCCAGCGCGTCTTCGCACTCCCGCCGGCGCGCGGCGTAGGCGGAATCCCCCACCGTCCGCCGGACGCCCGTGTCACACACGGCGATGGCAAGCCCGGCGGGCAGCGGGAGGTGATGCGTCTCGAGTGAGCGGCAATCGAGGAAGAGCGCGCGACCTCGCCGGCACAGACTCACCGCGAACTGGTCCATGATGCCGCAGGGCACGCCGACAAACTCAACCTCCGCTTCGTGGCACAGCATCGCGCGATCGCGGGGGCTGAGATGCGATCCGGCCGCCTGTTCAAACACGAGCGATGCGGCGACTTCGAGCGCCGCAGAGGAACTCAATCCAGAACCGATCGGAAGATCGCTGTCGATCAGCGCGTCCACGCCCGCCAGACGAACACCGCGCCGCGACAGTGTGACCGCGACCCCCTGCGGATAGCGCGCCCACGCCGGGACTGAGGCCTCCGCTGGAGCATCAGCGCGCAAGTCGGCGACTCCGCTGTACGCGAATGAGCGGAGGCGGATGTGGTCCGTCCCATTGGGGGCTGCCGCGATGCGGACGTACCGGCTGATCGCGACGGGCAGAACGAGACCCTCATTGTAGTCCGTGTGCTCACCGATCAAGTTGACACGCCCGGGCGCCTGAACCCGGATCGTGGGCCGCCGGCCAAAATGAGCCGTAAACCCGTCATCCAGTGAAGTCACGCGAATGCTGTTCGCCGGAGCGGGTGGAGGAGGCCTCCCGGAGGACGCAGAAAGGGGGGAACTGTCCCCAAGGAAAACTGCGAGGCACAGGAGGGAGACACATGAGGGAGCGGGGTCGGTGGATGACGACCGTCCTGGCCGCCGCCACAATTGCAGCGGTGCTCACGCTCAGTACGGGCGCGGGGCTGCAGGCGGGTGCGGCCAGGAAACTCGAGATCTTCAGCTGGTGGACTGCCGGAGGTGGATCTACAAGAAGCGCTTCCCGGGCGTAGAGATCATCAATGCCACGGTGGCCGGGGGCGCCGGCACGAACGCCAAAGCCGTCCTGAAGACGCGCATGACCGGCGGCGATCCGCCCGACAGCTTTCAGGTGCACGGCGGCGAGGAGCTCACCAGCACCTGGGTGACCACGGGGTTCATGGAATCGCTGGGCGCCCTGTATCAGAGTGAAGGCTGGAACAAGGTCTTCCCCAAGGACCTTATCGACATCGTGAGCTACCGGGGCCAGCCGTACTCCGTGCCGGTGAACGTGCACCGGGGGAACGTCCTCTGGTACAACAAGAAGGTCTTCGACGAAAACAACCTCAAGGCGCCCACCACATGGGATGAGTTCTTCACGGTGGCCGAGACGCTCAAGATGAAGGGGATCGCGCCACTCGCTCTGGGCGACAAGAACAAGTGGGAGGCGGCGCATCTCTTTGAAGATATCCTCGTCGCCTCACTGGGCGCAAACGGGTACCGCGGGCTGTGGAACGGTAAGACATCCTGGACAGGCGACGGGGTGAAGAAGGCTCTGGACACCTATGCCCGGATCCTGTCGTACGTGAACAACGACCACGCCGCGGGCACGTGGGATTCCGCCACACAGATGCTCATCGATCGCAAGGCGGCGATGACCATCATGGGCGACTGGGCGGCGGGCTACTTCACCAGCAAGGGCTGGAAGCCCAATGTCGACTATGGCTTCGCCCCGGCGCCAGGGACAGGCGGGACGTTTGTCGTGGTCACCGATACCTTCGGCCTGCCGAGGAAGGCGCCGCACCGCGCGGAGGCGCTCAACTGGTTGAAGGTGGCGGGCAGCAAGGAAGGCCAGGAGGCGTTCAATCCCCTGAAGGGCAGTATTTGCGGGCGGACCGACTGTGACTTGAACAAGTTCGACGCCTATCTCAAGTCGTCGGCCGCGGACTTCAGCAAGAACGCGCTGGTCCCGAGCGAAGTGCACGGATCGGCCGCGCCCGAGGGTTTCGCCACGGCGTTCAACGACGTCGTCAACTTCTTCGTGACGAACAAGAACGTCGCCTCGGCGCAGCGCGCCCTTCAAAAGGCCTGCGCAGACAACAAGATGTGCAAGTGACGCGCGCCCGCGCGTCCGCATCACCGGGGAGGCCGTCTTGTGCGGCCTCCCCGCTTTTCTGATCGCACGCGTCAGGGCAGGAGTTACTCTCGCAGGCCCGCAATTTCGCTACCGATGACCACGATCGCCCATGCGCACGCGCGGCCCAGCGCTCTCGCCCGGGTGCGGCTGCGCAGGGACTATCTGCTGTCCGCGCTCATCGTCCTGCCCTCCGTGGTCGCCGTCGGCGTGTTCGTCTACGGCTTCATCGGCTGGACGGCCTACGTGGCGATGAGCGGATGGAACTCGTTCCTCCCCGATCTCTCGTTCGTGGGATTGCGGAACTTCACCGAGTTGTTCCAGACGCCGCGGTTCCAGATCGACCTGCGCAACACGCTCGTCTTCACCGTGACGTTTCTGATCGGCTGTCTGGGGGTTGGGCTGCTGCTGGCGGTGCTGCTCGACCAGCGGATCTGGGGCGAAGGCTTCTTCCGCAACGTGTATCTGTTTCCGATGTCCGTGTCATTCATTGTCAGCGGGACCGCCTGGCAGTGGCTACTGAACCCCAGCACCGGCGTCAATCTGCTCTTCGAAGCCGCCGGCCTGGACCGGTTGAAGTCACCCTGGTTCACCGATCCCACCATCGCGATCTACTCCGTGGTCCTGGCCGCCGTGTGGCAGATGTCTGGCTTCACCATGGCGATGTACCTGGCCGGGCTGCGGGGGATCCCGGACGAACTGCGCGAGGCGGCGCACGTGGACGGGGCCTCGGAGTGGCAACTCTACCGCCACATCATCCTGCCGATGCTGAATCCAATCACGCTCAGCGCGGTGATCGTGCTCGGCCACATCTCGCTGAAGATCTTCGACCTGGTTTTTGCCATGACGGGCAGCGGTCCCGCGT
>JAIBHM010000059.1 GCA_020028535.1 Armatimonadota bacterium
GGGCGCTTGCATGAGCCGTGGTCCCGTGGAACGTGATGCTGATCTCGACGCGCCCCCGATGACCTCGGTACACCTGCAGCCTCGTCGGCTCGCCGATGATGACGAAGTCCGGCCGGATGCGCTCGTGCTCGACGAGGGCGTGAGGGGCGATGCCGTCGCACCACTCCTCCATGTTGCCGAAATAGTAGCCGGTCCAGCCCCCAAGCAGCCCGAGTGATTTGAGCGCGTGCAGCGCATAGATCATCGGCGGCGTGCTGCCCTTCTCGTCACCCGCCCCCAACGCGTAGAGAATGCCGTTCTCCACCTTACCTTCGAAGGGATCCCACTGCCACGCCGCCCGGTCGCTCACTCCGACGGTGTCGAGGTGACTATCGTACAGCAGCGAGCGCGGTCCAGAGCCAATGCGCCCGAGGATGTTTCCCATGGCGTCAAAGCGCACCTCGTCGAAGCCAAGGGAGCGCATCCGGTCGCCCACAACCCGTCCGACCTCGCCGATCTGGCTGTCGTAACTCGGAATCGCGACGATCTCGCGCAGGAAGCGCACCATCTCATCCTCGCGGCTCCGGAGATACTCGTCGATGCGCCGGACGACATCTTGGCCGAGCGGCATATTCCGTGTGTTCTCGTCAGTCGAGGAGATACCTCGCGCCGGCACGAAATGGCGATGCGTGCCGTCTGATCTCGGTCTCGTGACGGGCTTCCAGTGCGTATCGTGCGGCCGCGAATATCCGCCCGACGGGGCCCTCTACACGTGCCCCTCATGCGGCCTCGACGGCATCCTCGACACGCGCTATGACTACGACGCCGTCCGTCGCTTGCTCACGCGGGATCGTCTCGAGGCCGATTCACGCCACAGCCACTGGCGTTACCTGCCGTTGCTTCCAATTTCCGAGCGCGCGCGTCTCCCGCTCCTCCCCGTGGGCTGGACACCGATTCATGATATGACGCCACTTGCGCAGCAGTTTGGCCTGCGCGCGGTCTACCTCAAGGATGAAGGTCGAAATCCTACTGCATCGCTGAAGGATCGGGCCAGCTCGGTTGGAGTCGTAAAGGCGGTGCAGCGTGGAAGCAGCGAGATCACCTGCGCTTCGACCGGTAATGCGGCCTCCTCGCTGGCGGGACAGGCCGTGCAGATGGGTCTGCGCGCCTACATCTTCCTCCCCGCGAAGGTCTCGGAGTCCAAACTTGCGCAGATCCTGATCTACGGCGCTACGGTCTTCAAGGTCCGCGGGACGTACGAGGACGCCTTCCGAATCTCGATGGCCGCCGCCGAACGGTGGGGATGGTACAACCGCAATAGCGGCATCAACCCCATATTAGTAGAAGGCAAGAAGACCGCCGGCCTGGAGATTGCCGAACAGTTGCGCTGGGAGCCTCCCGACGTTGTCGTCGTCCCCGTCGGGGACGGCTGCACGCTGGCGGGCATCTACAAGGGCCTGCGGGAGATGAATCTGTTGGGCCTGACCTCGCGAACCCCTCGTGTGATCGGCGTGCAGGCGGCGGGCGCGTCGCCGATCGAGAAAGCCTTCCGAACCGGAACAACGATGCGAGCAGAACCCTCGCAGACCATCGCCGACGGCATCGCGGTGGGCATGCCGCGGAACTGGCGCAAAGCTCTCAACGCTGTGCGAGAGTCTGGCGGCACGTTCGTCACCGTCTCCGACGACGAAATCCTCGACGCCATGCGTATGCTCGCCCGCGTCACCGGCATCTGGGGAGAACCGGCCGCCGTGGCCTGCGTTGCGGCGCTTGCGCATCTCGTGGAGCGCGGCGACATCGGGCGATCTGACCGCGTCCTCCTGATGATCACGGGCACTGGCCTCAAGGACATCCCGAGCACGCTGCGGGCTGCGGGCGGCGCTCTCGAGATCGATCCTTCGCTGGAGGCCGTCGAGCGCATCATGGCACGGGAACCGCACCTCGCCGCCAGGCGGGACAAGTGACGCCGGTCCCAGCGACCCCGATCCCCGGCCCCACCTATGCCGAAATGCACGACCCTCGCACGCTGCCGGACGGGTTCCGCCGGCGTGTTCAAGCGGCCAGGTCGCGCGAAGACGACGCGCTCAATCTGTTCAACATCACCTGGCGGCGCCCCGACGGAACGATCAACCATGTCGTTCTGCCCTCTGAACTGACTGGAGTCGAGGCCAACATCATCGTCCTGATCGGCCGGGACTTCCCATCAGGCAGCCACAAGGTTGGACCAGTGTACACGACATTGATGGAAGCAGAGCTCGAGGGGAAGGCACGACCCGGCGCGCAGACTGCCGTGGCCCCCTCTACCGGCAACTTCGGCATCGGGGCAGCCTATGTGTCACGGCTGAAAGGCTATCGTGCCATCGTCGTGATGCCCGACGGCATGAGCCGGGAACGCTATGATCGCATCCGGCGCTACGGAGGCGAGCTGGACCTGACCCCCGGCACGGAATCCGACGTCATCCTCACGCTGGAACGGACGCATGAGGCGTACATGCGCCGGCCGGAGTTCATCGTGCTCGAGCAATTCTCCCTGCTCCCCAACTATCGCTTCCACCGCTCGGTCACCGGAGAGGCGGCGCTGGAGGCGGCCCACGGGCACGGCAACGGCAAGGTGGCGCTCTTTGTCGCGGCGCCGGGATCCGCAGGCACGCTCGCAGCAGGGGACGAGATCAAGGCGCGCCACCCTGACGCGCACATCGCGGCGCCCGAGCCGCGCGAGTGTCCGACGCTGTACAACAACGGGGTCGGCCATCACCGGATCGAGGGCATTGGTGACAAGATGGTCACGCTCATCCACAACATCGGGAACACCGATTACGTGCTCCTTGTCCATGACGACGATTGCTTGTGGAGCCTGCTTGCTCTGCAGGATTCACCGCTCGGAGGGATGCTCGGCATCTCCGGAGTGTGCAACATCATCGCGGCTGTGCGGATGGCGAAGCACCTGGGCCTCGGCCGCACCGACAACGTAGTAACCATCGCTACCGATGGATTCGACCGGTACCCGTCCGTGATGGACGACCTCAAGCAGCGCGCCGGCCCTCGCCTGCGGAGCGAGCTGATACGCTGGAAGGAAAGACCCTTCGAGGCCTCGACGACCGACGAGATCCTCGACGTGCGGACGCCTGCGCAGAAGGAGCGGCTGTTCAAACAGAAGGATGCGACGTGGACAAAGCTGGGCTATGCGTCTGAGTACCTGCTCAAGATCCGGAGCCCGAAGTTCTGGGACGAGGAAGCGTCACGGGTCGGAGAGATTGACCGCCGTCACGTGGAGAGGCGTGGCACCCTCCGCTGATCACACCTGACAAGATCGATCAGACGGAGGGGCCTGAGTAGAGGGACCGACTTCCGGGAAGAGGCACGAGTATGAAGCTCGTGCTGATCATCGTCGGCTCGCTCGCCGCCCTCGTCCTGCTCTTCGTCATCTGGAGTATCTACCACGCGGTCGCCGGGGGGCGCCGCGCTTACCTGCGGCTCGCGGCGAGGATTGCTCCGGTCGTCACGGCGCTCGCGGCGGGGAGGGATCCGGATCCGCACGACCTCGTTGCTTATGCCCGCGACCGCGTCACCCGCAAGGTGCTTTATGATGCGCTCGAATTTCACAAGAAGCTCCAACTCTTCCCCAAGGAGTTCTTCACGCACGAGGCGCTGGCTGAAGCAGACCTCGTGGCGTGGCTGTGCCATCCCAATGAGCTCGGCTCGCCTCCGGACGACATGGAGCAGACTATGCGGATGCAGGCCCCGAGTGGGCAGCACGCCTCTTCCTACTACTTCCTATTCAAGTACAAGATGATGCCGCCGCATTGGGCGGCGAAGGACGGATGGATGGCCGGGGTCGCCGGTCCCTACGACCTCAAGGCTGATCCAGTGTCCTCCGCCCCCGGCACTTTCAGCCGGTTCGAGGCATACGACTCCCGGAAGCCTGAGGAGCACGTCCTGGTGACCCATCGTCTCGTGGTTGAGCGGAAGGCATCGTAACATCACTGCCTGACGCGGTTGCGCGATAGATACTGCCCGGATCCCGACTGCCCGACGAAGCGGTTCTCGTCCACCACCTGCATCCCCCGAACCCAGACTCCGATCGGCGCGCCCGTTGCGGTCTGCCCCTCGAACAGGCTGTAATCGACGCGCATATGATGCGTGCGCGCGCTGATGGTGCGCCGCGCACGCGGATCCCACAGTACGATGTCCGCGTCGGAGCCAGGAGCCAGCACCCCTTTACGTGGGTACAGGCCGAAGAGCCGGGCCGGAGCCGTGGCCGTTACGTCGACAAATCGCCCGAGCGTGATGCGTCCGCCGTTCACCCCGGCGTGATGGAGCATAATCAGACGGTCTTCGATCGCGGGGACGCCGTTGGGGATCTTCGTGAAGTCCTCGCGGCCGTGCGCTTTGTCCGTCGCGAAGTTGAAAGGGCAGTGATCGGTGGACACGACCGACAGCGTGCCGTCTACTAGCCCGCCCCACAGCGCCTCCTGGTCGCGGGACGTTCGAAAAGGTGGCGAGCACACAAATTTCGCGCCCTCGAATCCTGGGCGATCCAGGTCGTCCGCAGTGAAGAAGAAATACTGCACGCAAGTCTCCGCAAAGACCGAGTCCCCGCGGCTTTGCGCTAATCGAACCTGATCGAGCGCCGCCTCACAGGTGAGGTGCACGATGTAGACGCGAGCGCCGGCGACCTGTGCGATCGCGATGGCACGGCCAGTTGCTTCTCCCTCGAGCGCGGACGGTCGCGCCAATGCATGATACTTCGGCTCACGGTGCCCTGCCGCGACCGCTCCGCGCTCGAGTACATCGATGACGTCGCCATTCTCGCAATGCACCATCGTCAGCAGCCCGTGCTCGGCCGCCTTCCGCATCACGGCAAGCAACTGCGCATCGTCGAGCTGCAACCGTCCTTTGTAGGCCATCAGCACCTTGACCGTGGTGATGCCCCACTCGGGTAGCCGGCCGATCTCCTCGAGGACCTCCGGTCTGGGGTCGGCGATGGTCATGTGAAAGCCGTAGTCGATGCAGGCCTTTCCTTCGGCTCGCGCGTGCCAGGTATCGAGCGCCTGGCGAAGCGAGCCGCCTTTTGTCTGGATGACGAAGTCGATATGCGACGTCGTCCCGCCGCAGGCTGCCGCGACATGCCCTGTCTGGAAGTCGTCTGAGGAGCGGATGTCATCAAGGGGCATGTCCAGGTGGGTGTGCACGTCGATACCGCCCGGAAGCAGGTAGAATCCGGCGGCGTCGACGACCCGCGCGTCGCTGTGGGGAACATCGCGGCCGATCGCGGCGATGCGCTCGCCGTCTACGAGCAGGTCGGCCTGCTGACTTCCTTCCGGGCCGACGACCGTTCCACCCGTGAACAGCGTGCGCATGCGATCAGGCCCGGCCCGATTCCCTCACTGCGGGTGGCGGGCCGGAGGAACTGCGGGGAGGCGCGAGTCCTACCACATCGTCGGGACGGATGGGCGCTCGGTTCAGCTCACGGCCGGTGGCGTCCCGCAGCGCTGCGATGATCGCCGCGGTCGCCACCACTGTCGAAGGTTCGCCCACACCCTTCGCCCCAAACGGCACGCCGGGTTCGGGTTCCTCGATCAGCTCCGAGACCACCGGCGGCATGTCGAGCATAGTGGGGATCAGGTAGTCGGTGAACGACGGGTTGAGCACGCGGCCGTCCTTCATCAGGATCTCCTCCATCACGGCCAGGCCGAGCCCCTGCGCGGTGCCCCCTTCGATCTGTCCGTACACACTCTGGGGATTGAGGGCCCGACCGACGTCCTGAGCGCAGGCGATCTGCACGACGCGCACCAGGCCGAGCTCCTCGTCGACCTCCACGACCGCGCGCTGCGCGGCGAAGGCGAACAGCACGTGGACATCTCCCTGGCCGCGCTCGTCCATCGGCGTCGTCTTCCGGTGATGATACACGCGGGTTTGCACGATGGGCTGGTCGAGGAAGTCGACGACGCGCCCGACCGCACGTCCATCCGCCACCACCTCATCGCCGTGGATGGCGAGACCTCCGCGTATCTCCATCCCGCGTGTCTGCGCCCATCGCCGCACCCGCTCCAGAAGCTGGTCGCGGACCGCCCGGCAGGCGAGCTGGACCGCGCCACCGGACATCATCGTCTGACGCGAGGCCGAGCTCGAGCCGGCCGACCCCACCATCGTATCGGACGGCGCCAGCATGACCTGATCGATGCCGAGCTCCTCGCGCGCGATCTGCAGCAGAATGGTGTGCAGGCCCTGCCCGACTTCTGCCGCCGCACTGTGCACTTCTGCGATCGGGCCGGCGGGACCCGCGAACAATTTCACGCGGGCTTCGGCCGAATCGTCGAATCCCCCGCTGTATCCGATGTTCTTGTAGCCGACGGCAAAACCAACCCCGCGGCGGAGACGTTCCCCCCGGCTCACGTTCCCCGCGCCCCCCGGGTACGTGATCGGATCGCGTTCGACGGGCTCCACCGGAAGCGGCACGGCGGCGCAGCGGCGGATGACCTCTCGCACCGGGGCGGTACCCTGGATGACCTGTCCGGTGGGCAGAATTGAGCCGGTGCGCAGCGCGTTCCGGAGGCGCAGGTCGATGGGATCGATCCGTAAGGCCCGGGCCAGCTTGTCCATCTGGGCTTCGTACGCGAAGCATGCCTGGACCGCGCCGAAGCCGCGCATCGCGCCGCAGGGCGGGTTGTTCGTAAACACCGCGGTTCCCTCGATCAACGCGTTGGGCACCTCGTACGGACCCGCAGAAAACGTCGATGCGTTCGTGATCACCGCCAGCGAAGATGAGGTGTACGCGCCGCCGTCGATCACCATGCGCGCGCGCACGCAGACGAGTGTGCCATCCCGCGCGGCGCCGTGGCGCATCCAGATCCGGGCCGGGTGGCGGTGCACGTGTCCGAAGAACGACTCCTCGCGCGAATACACGAACTTGACCGGCCGGCGGGTGCGGAGCGCCAGCATGCACGCGTGGATGTGCATGCTCACGTCCTCGCGGGCGCCAAATGCGCCTCCAACCCCCGCCAGGTGCAGACGGACTTTTTCCTTCGGTAGTCCGAGACACGGCGCGACCTGATCCTGATCGACGTGGAGCCACTGCGTGGCGACATAGAGGTCCACACCGCCGTCGTCCGCCGGCACCGCCATCCCGGCCTCGGGACCGAGGATCGCCTGGTCCTGCATGCCGGTCTCGTAGTAGCCTTCGACCCACACGTCGGCGCGTGCGTCCGGGTTGCCGTGCGTGATGCGGATATTCTTGAGGACGTTGCCGTGATCGTGGACGCGGGCCGCCTTCGGACGCAGCGCGTCCTCCATATCAGTGACGGCCGCGAGCAGTTGGTACTGCACCTTGATCTTCTCGGCGGCGCGTTTGGCGGTCTCCAGGTCCGTCGCGGCGACCACCGCCACCGGCTCGCCCTGGTAGCGCACACGTTCCCAGGCCAGTACCGGTTGGTCCGGGATCTCCAGGCCGTACGTCTTCTTCCCCGGCACGTCGGAAGCGACCAGCACAGCGTGGACGCCGGGGTGCGAGGTAGCCTGCGAGATGTCAATGTCACGGATGCGCGCGTGCGCATGAGGACTCCGCAGCGTGTATCCCCACAGCATGTCCTGCGCCCAGAGATCGCTGCCGTAGAGGAACTGTCCCTTGACCTTCGGCGCCCCGTCGATGCGCCGGACGCTCTCGCCGACCCCACTTCTGGTCCGTTCGCGAATCTTTGTACTCATCGGCGCCTCACTCGGCGCCGATGAGCCGCCCGTCCAGGAGTCCGCGCTTCGGCGATGCCACGCCCGAGTTGATGCGCCTCCGCGGCAATCCGCTCCTCGTCGGCGTTGACCAGCCGCGCATTGCGAACCACCCATTGCCCTTCGACCAGCAAGTGTTTCACTCGAGGTGGAGGACAGAAGACGAGCGAGGCAACTTGATCGGCTTCTGCTCCGACCGAGCCCAGACCCGTCACGTCGAATAGCGCAATGTCCGCCCGCTTGCCGGATTCGAGCGAGCCGATGTCATCGCGGCCCAGGCAGCGAGCACTCCCTCGGGTCGCGATGCGAATGGCGTCCCGCGCGCTCATCGCGTTTGGCCCACCCCGCCCCCGCGCAACCAACATGGCCTGCCGGACTTCAGCCAGCATGTGACCGGTGTCGTTCGACGCGGAACCATCCACCGCGAGCCCCACAGGGACGCCGGCGTCGATGAGCTCGCGCGCGGGCGCGATCCCGGAGCCGAGCCGGAGATTCGAGGTCGGGCACCACGCCACCGAGGTGCGGGTCCGGGCGATGCGGCCGATATCGTCTCCGTTCAAATGCACGCAGTGCGCCAGCCACACGTCGGGACCGAGCCACCCAAGTCCGTCCAGCAGTTCCACGGGCCGCACGCCGAACGTGTCGCGGCAGTAGCGTTCCTCGTCGAGCGTCTCGGCGATGTGCGTGTGCAGCCGCACGCCCAACCGCCGCGCGAGGGCCTGGGACTCCTCCATCAGCCGGCGGGTCGCGGAGAACGGCGAGCACGGGGCGACCGCCACGCGCAACATCGACCCGGGCGCGGGATCGTGCAGGCGGCGCACCGCAGCTTCGGTGTGGCGGAGGATCTCGTCCAAATCCTCCACAATGCGGTCGGGCGGGAGCCCGCCTTCGGACTGGCCGAGGTCCATCGAGCCCCGGCAGGGATGGAACCGCAGGCCGATCTCCCGGGCGACCTCAACCTCGGACTCGAGCACTCCGGTGACGCCATCAGGGAAGACGTAGTGATGGTCGGTCGTCGTGCCGCAACCCGACAGCGCGAGCTCGGCCAGTCCTACCCGGGCCGACGCGCGCATCCACTTCGCCGTAACGCCCGCCCAAACTGGATAGAGGTCCTGCAACCATCCAAACAGGCCCTGATCCTGCGCCCGGACTCGTGTCAGCGACTGATAGAGATGATGGTGCGCGTTGATGAACCCTGGGACCGCCACCAACCCTGTCCCCTCAATGACCTGCGCGCCATGACCTTGCGGAGGCCGTCCTCGACCCACCCAGGTGATGGCGCCCTGTTCGACGAGGATGGACCCGCCCGCAATCTCCGTGCCGGCGTCGTCCATCGTCGCGACGGCCTCACACCCGTGGATGAGAATTCTGTGTGCCGCCTTCCTCAAAGGCGCGGCCGTCCCATCTTTTGCGCGGCTACCCTCACGGCGTCGAGAATTTTCGCGTATCCGGTGCAGCGGCACAAATTGCCGGCCAGCGCCTCGCGGATGGTGAGGTCGGTAGGGGTGGGATCGCGTTCGAGGAGATCGGTCACCGCGACGATCAGCCCGGGCGTGCAGAAGCCGCACTGCACCGCCCCCGTCTCGAGGAACGCCTCCTGAACGGGATGCAGTCGCGAGCCTTCTGCAAGGGCCTCGACGGTCCGCACCTCGCGTTCGTGCGCCTGCGCCGCCAGGACGAGACAG
>JAIBHM010000214.1 GCA_020028535.1 Armatimonadota bacterium
GTTCGTCGCGAAGTTGAGCCATGACGGTGCTGCCCTTCTGTATGGAACCTATCTTGGAGGCTCCAGCGATGAGCTCGGCTACGCGATGCGGGTTCCGGAAATTCTGACGCCCACCTTTCCGGAAATTCTGGCGCACTGACCTCCGGAAATTCTGGCCGTATCGAGCAGGCCCCTTCGGGTCACAGACTCGCTGCACCAAGCAGCGAGGGAAGGGATGATCGACATGCTCAAACGGCACGAGATTCAGGTTCTGCGACGCGCCGGGCACAGCCAAATCGAAGTGGCGACGCTCGCCGGCGTCGCGCGGCGCACCGTTCAACGCGTTGACGGTGAAGCGGCGGTCACGCATATCGACAGCGTCCGCGAGCACGAGGTCCGCGGGATTGGCCGTCCGGCGAAGGCGGAGCCGTTTCGGTCTGTCATTGCCGAAGTCCTGGCCGGCGAGCCGCAGTTGCTGTCGGTCGAAGTGCTCCGACGGGTCAAGCTGAAAGGCTACGAGGGTGGCAAGACGGCCCTCTACGAGTTGATCCGCGAGCTGCGACCGAAGACGACGCGTCCGTTGGTGCGCTTTGAAGGCCTGGCGGGAGAATTCACCCAACACGATTTCGGTCACGTCGAGGTCCGCTTTCTCAACGGCACCGAGCAGCGGGTGCACTTTTTCGCGAGCCGGTTGAAGTACTCGCGCTGGGTGGAGGTGACGATCGTACCCGACGAGCGGACGGAAACGCTGGTCCGGACTTTCGTGGATCATTTTGCCGCCATCGACGGCGTGCCGCTCTTGGCGGTGTTCGATCGGCCGAAGACGGTCGCGTTAAAGTGGACGCGCGACGGACAGGTCACCGACTGGAACCCCCTCTTCGCGGGCGTGGCGCTCGATCTCAGCGTCGGCATCGAAGTGTGCTGGCCGGCCGCCCCGTGGCAGAAGGGATCCGTCGAAAACCTGGTCGGCTGGGTCAAAGGATCGTTCTTCAAGCAACGGCGCTTCGTTGACGATGACGATCTGCTCCAGCAGCTCGCCGAGTGGCGCACCGAGGTGAATACACAGCGTCCGTGCCGCGCGACCAAGATCATTCCGGCGGTGCGTCTCGAGGAGGAACGGCCCCGGCTGCGATCGCTGAAAGTGGCGCCGGCCGACCTTGCGCTGCGCGTGCCCATCGTCGTCGGCCCCACCGCGGAGGTGATCCACGACACGCATCCGTACTCGATGCTGCCGGACGCCATCGGCATCGCCGGCACGCTGTATCTCTATCGCGACCGCGTGCGGATCGTGGCGGGCCGCTTCGAGGTCACGCACGAGCGGAAATTCCAGCCCGGCGAGGGCTCGATCCTGCCGGAGCATCGTGCCCAGCACGTCGCCGCGGTGTCCGGCAAACGGGCCAAGCGCTATCTGCAACGCGAGCATTTGCTGAAGCTGGGACCCGAGGCGCTCGCGTATCTGACGGAGCTCACGCATCGACGGCCGCAGGTCTGGCTGCGCGACATCGATCGCCTTCACACGTTGCTCGCCACGTACGGGGATGACGCGATGCGCGGCGCCTTGGCGCGCGGCGTCGCCGAGCACGCCATCGGCGCGGAGTACATCGCGCACTTCCTCGCGGAGGCGGTGACCACCCCGAGGCCGATCGAGGGGGATAGTCCTGGTCGGCTCGAGGCGCGATCGCCGCTGAGAGAGCATCCTGGCCGGTCGAGCTTACGCGGCGAACAGCTCTCCCTCGACCTTCCGTCGGCAAATGCCGACATGGCACCGCGCGCAGCCCGGGTCCAGGCCGCCGCAGGCGCCCGAAGGGCCGGAGCGAAGCGGAGGGCCTGGACGCGGGCGAGCACGGTGCTCCCCTTTGACGCCGACGGAGGGGGACGATGATCGATTTCACCGACGTCCAATTCGACGCCTTACTTAAGCGCCTCCATCTGGCCAATACCCGCCGCGCGTGGCGAGAACTCGTCCAGCGCGCCGAGAGTGAGGAGTGGAGCTACCGCGATTTCCTCGCCCTTCTCGTCACCGAAGAAATCGCACACCGGCAGCAGACGCGCATCGCGCGGATGGTGCGCCGCGCGCGCTTCCCGTTCTTCAAGACGATCGACGATTTCAATTTCTCGATGCAGTCGACCGTCCGTCTGGCACTCCTCGGCTCAGCCCTCGCGCCCGATTTCGTGACCGAGGGCCGCTGTCTGGTCGTCGGCGGAAAACCGGGCCGTGGGAAAACGCACCTCGCCGTGGCGATCGCCTACCGCGCGATTCAGAACGGCTTCGATGCCCTGTGTGTGACCGCCGCGGAACTCATCGACGACCTCTCCGCGGCGTTTCGCACCGGTCGGCTCGCCGACACGCTCGCGCGCTACGTGCATCCGGCGGTCTTGGTCGTCGACGAAGTGGGGTATCTCACGTACGGGACTGATGCGGCTAACATGCTGTTTCACGTGGTCAACGATCGCCACCGAAAGAAGCGGACGATGATCTTCACCACAAACAAGCCGCTCGCCGGGTGGGGCCGCGTGCTGCACGATGACGACCTGGCTCACGCCATCGTCGATCGGATCCTCGAGCGTGGGCGTCTGCTCACGCTCGACGGGCCATCAATGCGGACCAGGCATCTTGGGCTTGACGACCCCACGGCAAATCCGGCATCAACTCAGTCGGCCAGTCTCTCCGGGGACGGCGCCAGAATTTCCGGAATCCAGCGGCCAGAATTTCCGGAACCCACATCGAGTGGTGAGCATGGACCACCATACCGGCGATGGCGATTCCGGTAGCGTATGACAGAATCCATTGGTTCACTGGCAGATCCTATCGGTCTCCGGCCGAGGCGTAGACTGAATCATTGATGCGCGGCTCGCCCCGTAGCTGCCCAAGCCACGGCCCGCATGCTTGCGCCAGACCGCAGCGACGAGGATTAGATCCGCGGCCTTCGCGATGCGCACGCAAGCTCATAGCCCGCCCAGCCTGTTGCACCCGCTAGAGATACTTGAGCACCATTAACGCCCGTCTGCCATTTTAGGTCATATAGCTCGCGAGTAGTTGCCAAGCGGTGGGGAATGCCTCTGCCTGAATCGGGAACCAGTACGGACGGGCGCGGACGCGTCGCCTAATCGATTTGGAAACCCACGAGGCGGTCAGCGCCTCGCGCCCATGCTGGCCAGCCATCTGCTGGCGCGCCGAGCGGTCGCTGTTGATTC
>JAIBHM010000060.1 GCA_020028535.1 Armatimonadota bacterium
CGAGTAAGGCTGGAGCACCGCGGGTGGGGGGCGCCTCATCGGCGACCCCGGCGAGATTGTAGGCTGGCTCGCCGGCGAGGTGGTTGGGCCGCTGCTCCGTGCGACAGCGCCTGCCGCTTTCGGGGACTGGCTCACCGACCGCCTGGCCCGCCGTCCAACGGGCGCACAGGCGCGGGCCGTCTATCGCGATCCTCTGTACCACTATCCCAATTTCCGCGTGATATTGGCCGAGCTGGCGTTGACCAGCGGCGATTATCTTCTCGAGGTGGGCTGCGGTGGCGGCGCGTTCCTCAAGGAGGCGCTGCGGAGCGGGTGCCGGGCACGGGCCGTCGACCACAGCCCAGAGATGGTGCGGCTTGCGCGGGAGGAGAACCGTGAGGCGGTTGCCCGGGGCCGCCTCGAGGTCCTGGAGGCGAGCGCCGACCGGTTACCGTTCCCTGACGCGATCTTCACCTGCGCGGCGATGACCGGGGTCCTCGGGTTCCTGCCGAATCCCGTCGCGGCCCTGGCGGAGATTCGCCGGGTGCTCCGCCCCAACGCCCGGCTCGTCATCCTGGGCAGCGACCCCGAGAATCGAGGAACTCCCGCCGCGCCCGAGCCGATGGCGTCGCGGCTGCGGTTCTACGATAGCGAACGGCTTGAGGGGTTGGCACGCGAGGCTGGGTTTGACAACGCACGCGTCGTACGGCGCGACCTCGAGGCGTTCGCGCGAGAGGCCGGCGTGCCGGAGGAACACCTGCCGCTCTTCGCGGGTCCTGGGGCGCGATTCCTCATCGCACACAAAGGCTGAGCGTGGAGCTTCTAATGGCATCTCCTCGATCCTGCGTCTTTAGCCACTTCGCTCCGCACTGTGACGAATTCCCACGAATATCTGGTTGGTTCCAGACTTAGTTTGAGGACGCCGAAGGCACTCGAGTCGCGGACAACGCTGTTGGATCTGATCGTCCGCGCGCGATAGAGGCTTCTCCCGCCTGTGCCTATCGTGAATTGCTGTATCCCTCTCACGTCGTCGCTGACTCCTGAGGGCGTTTGAGGCGCGAATCGTTCGTAGAGGTGATCGTGACCGTTGAGCACCGCTTCGACTCCGGCAGCGTACAGGATCTGCCAGAACGTACCGACAGTACTGTCATTGCCGTGCGGGCCGGAACTGAACCTGGGATGGTGCCAGTAGGCGAGCGTGCAAGGACGCGAGTTGGCGGCAAGGTCGGCCCGCAGCCAGCGCACCTGGGGCGAGTCGGGGCCGCAGCCCCCCGCCGGCCGGCAATTACTGTTCAGGACCACGATGTGCCAGTCGCGCAAATCGTAACTGTAATAACCTTCCCCGGGGGCCCCCGCTGCTGCGCCAAAATAGGCAAAGTAGCCTCCGGCCCCTGGAGTGAGGTAGTCGTGGTTTCCCGGCGCGGGCCGAATTCGGGCCTTGTGCCGGCCCCATGAACCCCCGAAACACACCGCGAATTCTCTCGGAGTTCCACGCTCGTATGCGTTGTCTCCGGTCGTGAAGACCGTTCCCGGAATCATGTCGAGAAGCCTGGCCGTCTCCTCATCCCCCCGGCTGCCGCAACTCGCGATATCACCTGCCCCGACGAGGACGGCCGCTTCCTGAGCGATCACGCCCGGTCCCATCGCCAGGGCCATGACCCAGACCAGCGACCCGGCCAACGTGCGTCCCAATTAATCGTCCTTCCGGAGGTTGGCGGCCACGATGGCGTAGATCACGACCAACGACAGCACAGTACCGATGATGATGGCTGTCGTGTCGCTGATGCCCGGAACCGAGCCTGGACGCCCTTGTTGTTCCAGGAAGAGGACCGCAAGGAGCATCGCAGTGACATTCCGCAGGACAGAATTAACCCCTACCCGAAAAGGCTAGACCGTGGGTTCGCGCACCGATCTCGTGCTACGGACGAGTCTCATTGTCGTCACCACCCTCGTCCTGATCGGTCTCTCCCGCCTACTCATCCAGATCGTCGATATCCTGCTGATCGTCCTCATCGCCGCCATTCTGGCGACCGGTGTCTCGCCGCTCGTCTCCAACCTGGAGCGAATGCGCTGGGGACGTCGTGGACTGCACATCTCTCGCACGTGGGCCATCTTGATCATCTTCATTCTGCTCATCGTGCTGCTGGTGTTGCTCACCGGGCTCCTGGTGACCCCGGTCGTCCTGGAAGCGCAGCAGTTCCTGGCCAACCTCCCCCAGAACCTGCTCGGGCTCGAGACCATCGTACAGGGATTGGAGGATCGGTACACCTGGCTCCCCGATCTGACGGGTATCGTGCGGCGGCTTCCGTCAGAGATCAACCGCCTGACGCGGTACTTTGCGCCCGCCGCCGGGGTGGCGGTGAGGTTCCTGGGCGGGCTGATCACCGTCATCACCGTGCTCTTTCTTGCCTTTTACATGCTGGTGGAAGGGCCGACGGTCAGCAAGGGTTTTCTGGGCCTCTTCCCTCGAGCCAGCCGGGCTGAGGTGGCCGACGTCCTGGACCAGATCGGCGCGAAGTTCGGCGGCTGGGTGCGCGGCCAGCTGCTCCTGGGGCTGATCATCGGGGCCGCGGCCGGGCTCGGGATGTGGGCGATCGGCATGCCGTTCCCGATGCTGCTCGGGATTGTTGCCGGGATCACCGAGCTCATTCCGATGATCGGCCCGACGCTCGGCGCAATCCCTGCGGTGTTCCTCGCGCTGTTCCAGCCCTCGTGGAAGCTGCTCTTCACGATCGCCTTTTACGCCTTCATCCAGCAGGCGGAGGCGAACTTCGTCGTCCCCCGCGTGATGCGCGCCTCGGTCGGGCTGTCGCCCCTGCTGACGATCATTGCTCTGGTGATCGGTGCCAAGTTGTTGGGTGCGGTCGGAGCGCTCCTTGCGGTGCCGGTGGCGGCCGCGCTGCAGGTCATCATTGGGACGATCGTCGGAAGACTTCGCGGGAAGGAATGACCGGGCCCAAACCGGCTAGGGCTCGACGATCACCGTCAGCGTGTAGGCCTGATCGAGCGACGTCAGCCCCGTCACGATGCGGATCCGGTAAGTCCCCGGTTCGCGCTGGCGGAATCCTGCTTCCACGACATCCAGCCTGCCGTCCGGGACGACGACCGACGTTGCGCCGCCGCCGACGGCCAGGATACGCAGGGGCTGGCGCGGACGCAGGCGCTGCACGTCCGCTCTGGCTACGACTTCACCATTCCGCACGGCATACCGCCACGTCACCCCGGGTAACATGCCGGCGACGGCCTCCGGCGCACTCTCCTCCAGCCACGTTCGTCCGTTCCACCGAATCGCGCTCGAGCCGTCGGCGCGCTGTTCCACAAGCAGCGGTTCCGCGAAGGCGAGCGTGCCGGCGAAGCGGCGCTCTCGCAGGACGACTGCCCGCCTTCCGGCGATGCCGATCAGCCGGTACGAGCGCGTTCCATCGTCGTGCAGGCCGGAGATGATCGCGACGTCGCGGCCATGCAGCAGGCGTGCCGCGTCCGCGGAAAACGGCACCGTGCCGGGAGTCGGGGAGTGGTAAATCTGGATGAAGGCTCGCCGCCACCGATCGTAGCGGAACACGAACGCGGCATACGCGATATCACGGGAACCGGGATAGGCCGGGACCCGGGCGACGACCGCGGTCTCCGCCGGCCCCCGGCCGTCCATGTCCAGCCGCACGAGACTGTGCACGGAGCTGCCCGTGGGGAGTCTCGCCAGGACCTGGTTTGCTGTGAGCGAGGCGGCAGTGGCGCGATCCCACCATAACGCGGCAGCGGCGACCGCGGCCACACCGGCGATCAGAACGGCCTTACTCGTCGTCGCGATCTTCAATGATGGACAGCGCCTGCGAGAGGGCGGCGGTAAGAAACGCCGTCGCCTCGTGCTCGCAGAGGTCCGTGAACCCTCGCCGTTCGAGGAAGCTGCGCAGTGCGGGGACCATCTTGCTCAACTTGCGCGACATGTACGAGAACAGATCCCAGTATGCTTCTTCGGCTGCGGGATCGCTCGGCCCGATGCGCTCCATGAGCGTGAGGTATCGTGTATGGAGGTCGCGGTACTGCGCGTCGTGCTCGTGTTCGTCCCGCAATTCTTCGATCAACCCCGAGATCTCGGGATCCTCTAGCGCTTCCTGGGAGAGAAAACTCATATCGAGCAGCAACTCACTGAGCTCCTCCGTGGGGTGGCCGAGGTACAGCTCCTCCTTGTGCGCCTCGGGGGCGATGAGCCGGCGCAGTTCGCGGGTCAGCTCATCGTCCGCCTTGGGAAGCTTCGGGGGTTTGGTGAAGTCGCGTTCTTCCGCGCGATCCCGCACCGACACGCGCGCGAGGGCGTCACGGCCGAAACGGCGCTGCACGTAGGCTTCCGCGTCGTTACGGGCGAGGGGTTTGCTGTTGCGGAAGAGGAGCCGGTCGCCGGTGTACCCGCGGTACTGCCAGCCGTCCTCAACGAGACCTTCGACCCACCGCGCGACCTGACGCAGCCACGATCCATGCGCGGGGGCGCCGCGCACCAGCGCCGCGACCACCGCTTTCGTCGAGCGGCCACGCACGACGAACTTGCCTGGTTCGTCAAACAGCCGGATTTCGATCTCGGTGAACGTCTGTCTCGCCATCAAGAAGTGCCCGCTCGCCGTTGCGTGAGTCCTGCCGCTTGCTGCGTAATTTGCGTCAGGGTGGTACCAGTATAGCATGACAGGAGAAGGCATCCGATGGAGGGAAATTTGCACGAGGTTTCCCCGATCCGCATGGCACCCGATCGCGCCGCGCGAGAAGCGGTTGAGTCGCAGACCCTGGCTCCGTACGCTGTGCGCAGCGCGCAAACGCGACGGCGCTATCACGAGCATCCCGACTCATACCGCACCGAGTTCCAGCGCGATCGCGACCGCATCCTTCACTCCACCGCATTTCGCCGGCTGCAGCACAAGACGCAGGTCTTCGTCGTCACCGAGGGCGACTTCTACCGGACGCGGCTGACCCACACCCTCGAGGTCAGCCAGGTCGCGCGCAGTATCGCGGCCGCGCTGGGCCTCAACGTGGATCTGGTGGAGGCCGTCGCCCTCGCGCACGACCTTGGCCATCCGCCGTTCGGCCATGCCGGGGAGCAGGAACTGCACGCGCTGATGCACGACTACGGCGGGTTCGAGCACAACATCCAGTCGCTGCGGGTCATTGACGAGCTGGAGATCCGCTATGCGATGTACCCGGGACTGAACCTCTCCTGGCACGTGCGGCAGGGGATTGGTACGCACGCCACGATCTATGACAAGCCGGTGCCTCCCCAGGAGTTTGCGAAATACAAGAGGTCGTCGCTGGAGGGGCAAATCGTCGATCTCGCCGACATGATCGCCTACAGCACTCACGATCTCGACGACGCGCTGCGGATCGGGCTGGCCGAGGAGCCCGACCTCAAAGCAAAGGGCGTCGAGCTGTGGGTGGAAGCCGCCCGCTTCGCCGACCAGCTCGTGGCCAGGCGCGATGCCGCCGAGACCCAGGTGGAATTGACGCTGGAGGAGGTGCGCGGGGAAGTGCCGCTGCATTTCCTCCCTCCGGGATCGCGCAAGCGGCAGGACGTGCGGGTTCGCGAAGCGATCCGCTGGATGATCGGGCGGCTGATCGAAGATGTCATCCACACGTCAGAAGCGGCGATCCGCGGCGCGCGCGTCGATTCGCCGGACGCGGCGATGCAGCACGCCCGGCGGCTGGTCCGCCAGAGCGATTTACGGGAAGGTCAGCTGAGGCAGTTGGCGTTCTATCTTCGGGACGTAGTTTACTACCATCCTGAAAAGCTGCTCATGGAGCAGAAGGCGCGCCGCATCCTGCGGGCGCTCTTTGAGGCGTACATCAAGGAACCGCGGCTGCTCCCGCGCGTGACGCAGGAGCGGCTGGACGGCGCGAGCGTCCACCGGGTGGTGTGCGACTATATCTCCGGGATGACGGATCGGTACGCGCTGGACCTGTACAGCCGGCTGTTTGAAACGCACGAATTCGGATTCGGAGGTAGCCCGTCCGAATAAGAGTCCCGTGTAAAGGGGTGAGTCGGTGACTGTTGTCGGCAAACCTACTAAGCGAGTCGAAGGGATGGAGAAGATCACCGGAAGCGCTCGATTCTCCGAGGATCTTCACCTTCCGGGCATGCTGTACGGCCGGCTGTTACTCAGCCCGCATCCCCACGCCCGCCTGACGCGGCTTCCGAAGAAGGCTGCGCTCGAGGTGCCCGGGGTCACGGCCGTGCTGACTGAGGAGGATCTGCCCGAGGGTGTCTCCAGCGCGATGCTGGCGGAGGAGGGTGAAGCCATTTACACCGGCCAGCCGGTGGCGGTTATCCTGGCCGAGTCCGAAGGGGCCGCGGCCGATGGGCTCGACCGTCTGGCCGCGGAGGTTGAGTACGAAGTCCTTCCGGCCGCGCTCGATCCCCATGAGGCGATGCGTGACGACGCGCCTCTCGTGGCCGCCGACGCTGAGGAAGACGAAGAGGCGCAGGCACACGCGACGGTGACCGCCGGCGAAGTCAAAGAGGCGAAGCCGAGCAATGTCGCCAATCGCTACAACTTCAAGCGCGGGGACATCGAAGCCGGATTCCGCGAGGCGGACCTCATCGTCGAGAACACCTACCTGACCGGCCGGCTGCATCAATCCTACCTGGAACCCCACGCCACCCTCGCCTCTTACGATCCACCCACCCGACTTGTCACCGTCTACACCGGCACGCAGGGGCAGTTCTACGTGCGCGCGCACACCGCGAAGGCGCTGGGTGTCTCCGAGCAGCAGGTCAAGGTCGTGCCGATGACGGTTGGCGGCGGGTTTGGGGGCAAGATCCTCCTGCTCGAGCCGCTCGTGGCCGCCCTGGCCGTGGCGGTGGAGCGGCCTGTGCGGGTGGTGCTGACACGGCGTGAAGACTTCTTGATAGGCACCCCGGGGCCGGAGACAGAGATCTGGATCAAGACCGGGGCAAAACGGGACGGTTCCCTCGTAGCTCTTCAGGCCCGGCTCGTCTTCGACGCGGGCTCGTCGCCGGGCGCGCCGGCTTCGATCGCGGCAATTCTCCTCGGCGGGTACTACAAGACGCCTCACCTGCAGATCGAATCGCTCGAGGTGCTGACAAACAAGCCGCCAAACGGCGCCTACCGGGCGCCCGGCGCACCCCAGGCATCGTTTGCGATTGAGTCGCAGATGAGCATCATGGCCGAGAAACTGGGGCTCGACCCGGTGGAGTTCCGGCTCCGGAACTGTTCCCAGCAGGGCGACCCGATGCCCAACGGCCGGCCGTGGGCGCGGATAGGGCTCCGGCAGGTGCTCGAAGCCCTGCGCGACCACCCCAAGTACAAAACGCGCGAGCGCCGGGACAGCGTCGGCTATGGTGTTGCGGTCGGCGGGTGGCCGGGCGGCGTCGAGTCGGCGGCCGCATGCATTCGAGCGAACACTGACGGGACGTTCCACGTTGTGATGGGTGCCGTGGACCTCACCGGCACCGCCACCACGATGACGCTGATCGCCGCCGACGCGCTGGGCGTTCCTCCCGCGCAGGTCCGGGTAGTCACAGCGGACACGGACCATGCCCCATATGCCGGGATGTCCGCCGGCAGCAAGACCACGTACACCGTCGGGCCTGCCGTGAAAGCCGCGGCGGAGGACGCGAGGAAGCAGATCCTCGCGATCGCCTCCGCGGAATTGGAAGCGCGGGCGGACGACCTCGAGATCGAAGAAGGCAGTGTCCGCGTCAAGGGTACGCCGCAGAAATCGATCCCGCTCGCCGAGATCGCCAAAAAGAGCATGAGCTTCGGAGCGAAGTATCCTCCCATATTTGGCAATAGCTCCCTCCCTTCGCCCAAAGCCTCGCCCGGGTTTGCCGCCCACCTTGCAAAAGTGGAGGTGGACCGTGATACGGGACAGATACGGCTGCTGGATTACCTGGTCATCCAGGACGTGGGGTTCGCGATCAACCCCGCCGGAGTGGAAGGCCAGATGCGCGGCGGGGCCGTGCAGGGCATTGGGTGGGGGCTGCTCGAGTCAATGGTCTACGACGAGCAAGGCACGCTGCTCACCTGGGGATTCACTGAGTATCCTATTCCGCGCGCCAGCGACGTCCCCCCGATGGACCTGGTGATGGTTCAGGTTCCCTCTGAGTTCGGTCCTTATGGCGCAAAAGGCGTGGGTGAACCTCCCGTGATTCCCGGCGGCGCCGCCCTTGCGGCTGCGATCGCCGATGCGACGGGGGTCCGCTTGACCACGCTCCCGGTCACCCCTCAGCGGCTCATGGAAGCGCTCATGGAACGAGTGAAAGTATCGTGAACGCCCTGCGGGTGCTTGGACTGTCACTCCTGGTTGCCGCACTCTCTCCGTCTGCTGTCCCGGCCGCCCCGTACGCGTCTTACTTTCCTCTCGTTCCCGGTGCCGTATGGGTGCGGAAGGCCGACGACGGCGGGGAGATCAGGGCGGTGGTCACGAGGCAGAAATTCGCGGGGCCGGTCCGCTGCACGGTCATCGAGACGAAGACGGTTCGCGACGGCCGTGCGCGGGTGACCCGAGTGTGCTATCAGGCCACGGCCACCCAGGTTCGCGCCATCGAAACTGAAGTTGCGGGCCGTTTCATCGTCGTCGACCCGCCCCGCACGGTGCTGCTGCTGCCGCCTCACGCCGGGAGAACATGGTCCTGGACACCAAAGGACGCTCAGGTTCGGGCCACGATCACCGAGGAATGGATGCGCGAGGAATCGGTGAAGGTCGCGGCCGGCACATTCAAAGCGTGGAAGGTGAGAAGCGTCACGAAACGCGCCGACGTGACCGTGACGCTCTTCACCTGGTATGCGCCGGGTGTAGGGATCGTCAAGATTGAGCGCGAGGAACAGCGCGGCCAGCTGCAGCGTGAGGGCTCCAGCCAGCTCGTAAGCTACAAAATCCCCTGAGCTAGAGTCTGACGGCGAAGGTAATCGAGAGGTTCGGCGTGTGCATGCTCGTCACGACCAGCGTGAGACGCGGGCCATAATCTTCTGCCCTGAATGCCACAAGCGTCATTGAGTTGAGGGGTAAGACCGCGGCAGTCGTTCGGATCGGGATCACGTAGAAGATCCGCCCCCGCAGTTTCGCCCCGGCCGGTGTGCTCAACCGAACCACCTGTCCCGGTGGGATTTTCGCCGCGGGATCCGCGAACGCCAGGAAGGTGCCCCCGCTGTCCCGCACGACGTAGACCAGGTAGCAGCGTCGGGCCGCGATCACGGTGGAGCCGAAGATGAGTGCCGTCGCGGGACAGAACACTTCGCCCTGGGCGTGGACCTTGATTTTCGCGGGTTTCGCCGGTTTCGACTTGGACGGTCCGGCGGCCACTGTTGCGCACACCGTGAGG
>JAIBHM010000215.1 GCA_020028535.1 Armatimonadota bacterium
TTCCACGCTGGAGATTGCGGAGCGTGCAACATTCGAGCTGGGGCTCGGTAGCATCAAGCTACCGCATTTCCCGGTCCCGGAGGGCGAGACGCCGGAGTCATACCTGCGCAATCTCTGCGAAGCTGGTTTGCGCCAGAAATACGCGGCTGGCGCGCCCGAGGCGCGCCAGCGACTTGAGTACGAGCTGTCGATCATCGAGCGGATGGGCTTCGCGCCGTACTTCCTCATCGTCCAGGACTTCGTCAACTTCGCCAAGCGGAACGGGATTCTGACGACGGTGCGCGGCTCGGCCGCCGGGAGCTTGGTGCTCTACGCCCTGAACGTCACCGACGTCGATCCCATCGGCTACCGGCTCCCCTTCGAGCGATTCCTCAACGCCGCACGCGTGACGATGCCGGACATCGACGTGGATTTCATGGACAGCCGGCGTGACGAAGTCATCCGATACGTCATGGACAAGTACGGCCACGATCACGTCGCGCAGATCATCACCTTCGGCACGATGGGCGCGCGCCAGGCAGTGCGGGACGTCGGGCGGGTGATGGGCCTGCCCTACGGTGACGTGGACCGCATCGCGAAACTGATCCCGTTCAACGCGACACTCGACGACGCGGTGCGCAGCGAGCCGGAGCTGAGCGGTGCCGCGGAAGAGAATCCCCAGATCGACCGGCTGCTCGACCTCGCCCGCAAGCTCGAGGGCGTGGCGCGGCACGCCAGCACGCACGCCGCCGGCGTCATCATCTCGCGCGATCCGCTGACGGACCACGTGCCGATTCAGAGAGCCACGAATGGCGACGTGGTGATGACGCAGTACGACATGAATGCCGTCGAGCGGATCGGCCTGCTCAAGATGGATTTCCTGGGGCTGGCCAACCTGACGATCCTCGACACCGCGTTGAAGATCCTGGAAAAGACACGGGGGATCGCGGTGGATCTGAAGGCCATCCCCCTTGACGACCGCAAGACATTCGAGCTGCTCTCCGCCGGCGAGACGGTCGGCATCTTCCAGCTGGAAGGCGCGGGAATGACCCGGTATCTCAAGGATCTGCGGCCGACCAGCATCCAGGACATCATGGCCATGGTGGCGCTGTTCCGGCCCGGCCCGATGGCCAACATCCCGTCCTATATCAGACGCAAGCACGGCCAGGAACCGATCACCGTCCTCCACCCGGTACTGGAGCCCGTGCTGCGGGAGACCTACGGCGTGATGGTCTACCAGGAGGACGTCATGGCGGTGGCCCAGGCCGCGGCCGCGTTCTCCTCATCGGAAGCCGACGTGCTGCGCTACGCCATCGGCAAGAAGATCCGCGACAAGCTCCAGCAGCAGCGCGCGAAGTTCATCGCCGGGTGCGTGACCCAGGGTCTGCCCGCTCTCGTGGCCGAGCAGATTTTCGAGCTGTTCGAGCCGTTTGCCCGGTACGGGTTCAACCGCGCGCACGCGGCATGCTATGGGCTCATCGCCTATTACACCGCCTACCTGAAGGCCAACTATCCCGTCGAATACATGACCGCGGTGATGAGCAGCGCCGCAGGGACGCCGGACAAGGTCGCGGCGGCCGTGGCGGAGACCCAGCGCATGAGCATCAGCGTGCTCCCGCCGGACGTCAACGAATCGCTGGCGAACTTCGCCGTCGTGGGAGATGCCATCCGCTTCGGCCTATCTGCCGTGAAGAACGTCGGAGGCGGCTCCGTGGAGGCGATTCTCCAGGCGCGGGAGGAGGGCGGTCCCTTCTCATCGCTGTTGGATCTGCTGGAGCGGGTTGATCCCCGCGCGGTCAACAAACGGGTGCTGGTAAGCTTGATCAAGGCGGGCGCGCTCGACTCCATCGGCGGCCGCGCCCAGATGCTGGCGCTGCTCGACAGCAGCCTTGATGCGGCGCTGCGGCTGCAGCAGGAGCGGGCGTCGGGTCAGACCGGGCTGTTCGAGATGGCAGCCCAGGCGGAGACGCCGGAGGAGATCCAGATCGAGGAGTTCTCGAAAGAAGAGCTCCTGCAGATGGAGAAGGAGATGCTCGGGTTGTACATCTCCGACCACCCGCTGCGCCACGTCCACGCCGCGCTCACAGCGCGCGTCAACGTCGCCCTGCACCAGCTGCTGGAGATGTCCGATAAGGCGACGGTCGTCGTCGGCGGCATCATCACCGGCGTCAAACGCACCACCACGAAGAGCGGCTCGGCGATGGCGTTCCTGACGCTGGAAGACCTCACCGGTTCCTGCGAGGTCATCATCTTCCCCAAGACGTACGAGCAGGTGCACTTCCTGCTCAAGCGGGACTCGGTGATCATCGTGCGCGGTAAACTGGATATCATGGAACAGCAGGCCAAGATCCTGGCCGACCGCATCATCCCGCTGGAAGATGCGGACGAGGTCGACCCGATTCCATTGGACGGCTCGCGCAACGGCGCCGGCGCCGCCCCGCCGGTGGAGGAGGCCGCGCGGCCTTCGACCCTCCACGTCCGTGTTGACACGGCGCGGTTTGGCGAGGAAGGGCTGCACCGTCTTCGCGAGGTCCTCGGCGAGCGGCGGGGGGAACAGCCCGTGTTCCTTCACCTGCTCAGCGCCGGCCGCGAAGTGGTGCTCAACGCGCGCGATCTCCGCGTGGCGGCGACCCCCGAGCTGCGCACGGAGCTCGAAACCATCTTCGGACCGGGGAGCGTATGGCAGGAGTGACGGTACGCAATCCACGGCTGACCTTCTGGCACATCGCGATGGCGGCGACTATGGCCGCGCTGGGCTTCGTCATCATCGCGCAGACGCGCGCCGGACGCGAACTCTCCTCGCAGGTGCCGGTGCCGACGCGGAACGTCTACGCCCTGGCCACCTTGCTGCGTGAAGAGCGTGAAGCGCGGGTGTCGTTGGAAACCCAGGTCACCGATTTGCGCCGAAAGCTCGAATCGTACGAGCGCACAGCGAGTGAAGGCCGCAGCATGCAGGAAGCGATGGGCCGGGAACTCGAGACGCTGCGCATTGCGCTCGGGTTGAAGGGGATGCGCGGGCCCGGCATCGTTGTGCGACTGGCCGATCCGAAGACACAGCTTAAAGGCAGCAATCCCGTCACCGTGAGCTACCAGGACATCGTGGCGGTGGTGAACGAACTGTGGGCGGCCGGCGCCGAGGCCATCGCGGTCAACGGGCAGCGTCTCACGGCCA
>JAIBHM010000216.1 GCA_020028535.1 Armatimonadota bacterium
TCGCTGGCCAAACATCGGTGGAGGACGCAGGGCGCGTAGCCCAGGCCGCGGGCGTGAAGACACTGGTGCTTTCACACCTTGTTCCGGCCGACGATCCGGACGTAACCGATCAAATGTGGATCGCCGCCGCTCGCGCGACGTTCGGAGGGTCGGTCATCGTCGGCAAAGATCTCATGGAGATCTGAAGAATCTCTGTCAACCGATAATCGGGCACGAAGCCTAACACGGTTTGCAGCCGACATCGGCTGGCGCAACAATGAGCCGACGCGGCTGAAACCTGGCCGTTGATATGGCTGTCACTTGTCAAGTAAGCAAGACCTTCCCGTCCTCACCATCGTGAGGGATCGTTCTTCCGTTTCTCGGTCTTCGTTCATCGATTGTTCCGGCGGCACGATGTTTTAGCGACGGTTGACGCTGCTGATATTCGCGGATTGAGTACCGCCAGACTTCTGTGCGTCGCGGAGCTGCCTCACTCTAGGCACGGACATCGCAGCCGAAGCTGCCGCCCTTAACGCCTTCGAGGATTCTCCACCTGGTCACCGTGCCGCCGAAACGATCGATGAACGAACACGTCCTGTCCCGCGCCGACGCTTACCGCGGTGTGGGCGACACCTCGCGCGCAATCGCCCAGATAAACCCCGAGAGCTCCCGCGCGATCGCGGTAGCGACCTTCGGTTTGGCCTTCCCTCGCGCGACGAGGCGCCGGAAGCGGGTGGTCAGTCGGAGTTGGGCCTTCCACGCGATGTCACACACGACCTTCGGCAGGGCTTCCTGCCGGTACGCATGCTGCCGTCCAATCCGGGGAATCCCTTGATACGCCCACGCCGACTCGGCGAGCAATCGTCGCACGTGTGGATTGCCGGCCTTGGTGATGGCGCCGCGCCGCACACTGGGGCCACTCGAATGTTCCGACGGCACGAGCCCGAGATACGCCATGAGCTCGCGGGGATGCCGGAAGCGCGTGAGGTCGCCGAGTTCTGCGACGAGCGCGACCGCGGTGAGGAACGACACGCCGCGCAAGGCTTGCAATGCGGCGACGACCGGCGCCCAGCGCCACGTGGGCGCGAGCTGTCGGAGTTGCTCCGTGAGTCGGTCGATCCGCTGCTCGGTCTCGGCGATCGCGTCGCGGTATTCCTGGAGCGCGATGTGCTGGGCCGCACTGGGGAAACTGAGGTCGGTCAACCATCGGCGGTACGGCAGCGTCCAGCCCTCGCGCCCCGGATAGCGGCGCCCCTGCCGCAGCAGGAAGGCCTTCAATCGGTATTTCGCTTGTGTCCCCACGCCGACGGCGTCTTCGCGCGCGCGGACCAGGTCCCGCATCGCTTCGTCCGTGTCGTCGGGGACGTAAATCGCTCGGAGTTCGCCGGCGCGATGCAGCCGCGCGAGCATCTGACTGTCGCGGCGATCGGTTTTCACGCGATCCCCGCTGCGCTTCGGAATCATCGACGGGCTGACCACGACGCAGTCTTCACCGCGTCCGGTGAGGTGACGATAGATCCCGAACCCGCACGGGCCGGCTTCATACACGAAATGCAACGTCCGGCTTGGCGCGCGCAACGCGCGCACGACCTGGTCGAGCGGCTCGAGGTCGCTCGCGATCACGCCGTAGTGACGGACTTCGCCCTGGCGTTCGCCCTCCGCGATCGACACGTCAATCGTTTCCTTGTGGACATCCAGCCCTACGAACATGCTACGGTTCCCCATGACCTGCCTCCTCGTGTGTGGCCCTGTGCGAAGCGTTAGACACTCCGCATAATCCACGATGTGACGAGGAGGTGGGTCTATGCTTTTCTGGCGCGATCTCAGCTCGCTCCGTCGAATCACCCGCCGCCCGAAGCAGGCCCCCCCAAGAGCGGGGTTGCGTAGGGCGGCCGTCGAATGAGCGCCGCGCAGAGCCGTGACAGCCATACTGTCTAGGTTGCCAGGAGCAGTCCGGGTTGAGCGAACTCGCACTGGGAGAGTGACGGTTGCCCCAGTTCACCAAGCGATACCGGTTGGTAGTCCTCCTAGGACTGGCGAGTATTCTTGCGCTGGTACTCGTCGGCAGGTGGCTGAACGCGACAAAGCGAGGCGGGCAGGGGCCCGCCGAACCGTTCCGCATCGCCGGCAACCTGTACTACGTTGGCGCGACGGATGCCGCGGCCTTCCTCATCACCGGGCCCGAGGGCCACATCGTGCTCGATGGCGGCTATCCCAGCACCGCACCGATGATCATCGCGAGCATTGCGAAGCTCGGCTTCAGCATCAAGGATGTCAGAGTGCTCCTGAACTCAGAGCCTCATCCCGACCATGCCGGCGGGCTGGGAGTGCTCCAGCAGGCGTCTGGTGCCGAACTGTGGGCGAGCGAAGCGAGTGCCTATACCCTCGCCTCCGGTGGCGACGACCCCGACGGGATCCTGCCGCTCAGAGCCCTTGCCCGGATCGGGGTCGTCGGGTACCCGGCCATGCGGGTCGACCACCGGTTCAAGGACGGCGACACAATCCGCCTCGGGCCGCTCGCACTCACCGCGCACATCACCGGCGGCCACACGCGCGGATGCACCTCATGGTCGTTCCACGTTCGTGACGGTGATCTCGTGCTGAACGTCGTGAGCGCGTGCGATTTGGGGCGGTTGGCCACATCGCAGTATCCAGAGCAAGAGGCCGACCTCGAGCGCAGCTTCAGAGTGCTCCGAGGCCTCCCCGTTGACATCTGGGTGACGTGCCATGCGAGATGGTGGGGCAGATATCGCAAATTCCTCGCCAGCGCTGCTGCGAAGGACGCAGTGGAACCGTTCATCGACCCTCAGGGGTACCATGCCTACATCGACGCTGCCGAGGCGGAACTCCGCAGCGGACGCCTGCACTAAGTTAACCCTGTGGCGAGCGGCAACCTAACAAGGTTTTGGAGCTGGCGGCGGCGCTGCGGCGGGCGCGGCCGGGACCTGCGGTCCGTCCGCGCCTTCTTGTGAGATGCCGCCGCAGCTCAAAACCGCGACGTTAGGCGGCGATACGATTCGGGTGAAACTTCCCGTTCTATACTGTTTCCGACTGTGAAAGCCCGCACCCCGAGCAATGGTACCGGCAGCCGGCGCCGCGAGAACGGAGCGAGTCCCTGAAGCGGGCGCGGGCCACCTAGACGACCGAAGGGCACGGCGCGAAC
>JAIBHM010000217.1 GCA_020028535.1 Armatimonadota bacterium
CGAGGAAGAACGGTCGGCGCTTCGAGAAGTCCACCGGCATCCGCTCCCGAACCTCGCGCAGCAGCTCCACGGTGATCTCCGTGCGCCCGTGCGCGCGCGCGTGGTCCTCCAGCCGTCGCACCACCACGCCGCGGACGAACGAGGGGATCCGCCGGAGCCGCGCTTCGGCGTCGGGGGTCCAGCGGAGTGTGGGCGCGACGCGGTCGCCGTAGGTCACCGGACGGGCGGGACGGATCGGCTCGGCGCCGTCGGCCGGCTCGTACGCGCAGGAGGGATCCGCCGCGAGGTAGTCCCCTTCGAGCGCGTACGCCCGGGCGCGGCAGCCGCCGCAGAGGAGCCGGTACTCGCAGCGCCCGCACTTGCCGCCCAGAGCGCCGGCGCGGAGGGCCCGGAACACGAGGGAGCCCGACCACACCTCGGCGAAGGACTGCCGCCGGAGATCGCCCGCCTCGACCGGCAAATAGGGACACGGGGTGAGCTTGCCGTCGGGCGTGATGCGGCAATACTGAGTCCCGCAGGGGCAGCGGGTCTGGTAGTTGAGGATGGGCGAGTCCGGCGCGCCGCGGTGCAGGAGCCGCATGAAATGCGGGGCGCACTTCGCGCGGACCATCATCCGTCCCAGGTAGGTCCGGTGGTGCTCGACCAGCTCGGCCAGCACCGCCTCGTACCCCTCGGGATCGAGATCGGAGAGCCGGGTGGCACGGCCGGTGCGGACGAGGAAGTAGCAGTTGAACGCCACCGCGCCCTGCTCGGCCGCCCAGGCGACCAGCCGGCCCAGCTCCCGGCGGTTCCCCTTGTTGACCGTGGTCTGGATGATGAAGTCGAGCCGATGGGTCCGGAGGCGCTCCAGCGCGGCTGTGGTGGCCTCGTACGAGCCGACGCCATGGCGGAAGCGGTCGTGGCGGCCGGGGTCGAGCGAGTCCACGCTCACGGCCACGCCGGTCACCCCCGCGGCCTTGAGTGAAGCGATCCGGTTGTCGGTCAGCAGGGTCCCGTTGGTCCCCACCACCACGGTCGCCCCGCGCCCCGAGGCGAAGGCGGCGATGGTAGTGAGGTCGTCGCGGAGCAGCGGCTCACCGCCGCTCAGGATGAAGATGGGCGAGGGATTGAGCGCGAGGATCTCCCCCGCGATCCGCAAGCATTCGTCGGTGGCGAGCTCGCCGGTCGCGGTCTCCTGCGGCCCGGCGGCGATGTAGCAGTGGGCGCACTCCAGATTACACCGGCGCGTCAGGTTCCACGCGACGACGTGCGGCACGAAGCCGCCGCCGACTCCGTCCGCGACCGGGAGATCTCCTACCTGGGTCAGCGCCGTCACCCCATCCATCGTCAGACCTTCGTCAGACCTTTCGGTCGGGGTGCAGGACCTGCTCGACCGCCGCGCGCGCTTGGTCCGGCGTGACGGCGCGCAAATCGACGGGACACTTGTCCATGCTGGCTTCGAGGTCGCGGATCGGGCAGCGGGTCACCCCCGCCGCCTTCGCCTCCTCGATGAACCGGCGCATCTCCGGAGACAGGGCGTTCCCCTGCTCCGCCTCGGTCCGGATCTGCCTGGCCCGGAGCTCGTTGAACATCACCATCATGGTCTCGGCGTCGAACTCGTCCGCCTCGATCATCGCCTGCTTGTTCTCGTCCATCACCCGCGTGGTGACGCGCCAGATATCGTGGTTCCGGGCGAACCGGTCCACCGTGTTCCGCGCGAGCGGCCGAGCGATGAGCGGGACGGCCTGCAGGCGGGCCCAGGCCTCGTGGGTCCACTCGATGGGGTCGGCCGTGGTGCGGGCGCGGGTGCTCACCCGGCCGGTGACGGGGCAGCGAACCTCGACCACCGGCTGGGCGGGGAGGGGATCGTCGTCCCGACCGACGACATGCGTCTTCTTGAGCTGTTCCTCAGCCTTGATCTCGGCCAGCACGATCTCCTCCGCGGTGCCGATCCCCATGATGAGCTGCATGTGGGTGGGAAGGAGCTTTCGAATGGCCTCGTCGAGCCGGGGGTTGGTCACGACCTCGCCGCCCTGCTCCAGCACGTATTCCTCCACCGCCTTTCGGGCGATGCCCTGGGCGAACGGTGGCACCCGGAGAATCCGGACCTCCGCCTCCGGGGCCCACGGCAAGGACGCGACCCCGTCTTCCTCGATCCAGGGGATGTCCTCGGGCCGGATGCCGGCGGTCCCGGTGAGCAGCACGGTGCCGGGCGCGAGGCGGACCACGTTCTCGGCCTGCGAGCCCAGGTCGGTTCCCTCGATCCGGTGACTGCCGTGGCGCGCCAGGACCAGGAGCGAGGGCTGAATCTCCTCCGCCCACTGCAGCACCACCTGGAACGGCTTCCCGATCAGGATCTGGGTCTGAAGGGGGACGTCGGGGAACTCCTGCGCCATCACCTCGGCCCGCTTCAGGTTGGCCTGGCAGAGCTTGAGCAGACCCTTGTCGATGATGTTGTTGTGCAGCTCTTCCTGCTCCTCGAACTTGAAGACCTTCGAGGCCTGCGCGGAGAGGACGTCCTTGATGTTGTGGAACACGACGTGGTGGTACTCCACATCGAAGGCGCTGCAAACGAAGAGCGAGGCGGAAAACTCGTGGGCCAGCTCCAGGGCGATCCGCATTGCTCGGTAGCTGTAGGACGAGCCGTCCACGCAGACCAGGTAGCGGCCGCGCTCGAGCGGCGACCCGTCGCGGACGATGAGCATGTCCTTCTCGATGTCGCGGAGCGCGCGCGCCACCACGCCGCCCAGCTGGCTGTGGGGCTGGCGCCCGAGGCCGTGCGCGCCGATCGCCACCAGGTCATACTGCCGCCCGGAGTTGCCCACCACCTTGGCCGCGGCCTCTTCGTCCTCCGCCACGATCCGGCCGTTTTCGTCGAGCCGCACATCGGCGCGGACCTTCGCGCCGCCGTCATAGTCGGCGGCGCGGTTGGGATCGAACCCGATCAAGCCAGGAAGCCGGCCCTGGCCGCGGTTCACTTCCTTGACGATCTCCTCGTAGTTGATCCCCTCGAGAAGCTGGCGCACCAGCGGCACGTCGGCGGCGGCGCACCGCGCGCCCACCTGGTCCAGGAAGCTGTCGGCGATGAGCTGCAGGCCCTTCTCGATCAGCTTGTCGTGGATCTTCCGCTGCTTCTTGATCTCTTC
>JAIBHM010000218.1 GCA_020028535.1 Armatimonadota bacterium
TCGTCCGGGACCTCAACATCGGCGTGCTGTATTTTGCCGCGATGGCATCCCTCACCGTCATCGGCATTCTCGCCGGCGGCTGGTCGTCCAACAACAAGTATGCGCTGCTGGGCGGCCTGCGCTCCGCCTCCCAGATGGTGAGTTATGAAATCCCTCTTGCCCTGGGAATTCTATGGGTGGCGATGATCGCCGGCACATTGTCGACCGTCGGGATCGTGCAGGCTCAGGCGCAACAGGGCGGCTGGTTCCTCTTCAAGCTCCCGCAACTAGACTACGCAGGAGCGCCATTTGGCATTCTGGCCGCCCTGACCTTCTTGACTGCGGCCACGGCAGAGGTGAATCGTGTCCCGTTCGACCTGCCGGAGGCGGAATCGGAACTGGTGGCAGGCTACTTTGCCGAGTACACGGGCATGCGCTTCGCGCTCTTCCAGTTGGGCGAGTACGCCGAAGCCTTTGCCATGGCCGCGCTGGCCGCCATCATGTTTCTGGGCGGTTGGCTGGAGCCCAATCTGCCTGCCTGGCTGTGGATCACGTTGGGCCTCGCGGCAGTGCTCGTGGTCGTACTGCTCCTTATTACGGGCGCCTCGCGCGACCTGCTGATCCGGCCGATCCTCATCCTGGCGGTGCTCGGCGCTGCGCTCTGCGTGGTCATGTTCTTTGGGGTGCAGGCCGGCCGCTCGCCGGTCCTGCCTTCTCCCGTGTGGTTTCTCACGAAGATGTTTGCATTGGTCTTCTTCCTGATCTGGATGCGCTGGACATACCCGCGGCTGCGCCTCGATCAACTGCTCAATCTGTCCTGGAAGGTGCTGCTGCCGGTGGGATTGCTGAATCTCTTAATCACGGGGTTCCTCATTACCGTTGTGCGCGCGCCCTAATGGGTGAGCTTGCCGCGTTCATCATTCTGGCGTGTGTCACCCTGATCCCCGCGGTCGTGGTGGTGACCTCGGGGAATATCGTGCGCAGCGCGCTGTCCCTGATCCCGACGTTCCTGGGCGTCACTGGTCTCTACATTCTGCTGCACGCGGAGTTCGTCGCGGGAATCCAGATCCTCATCTATGCCGGGGCCATCACCGTGTTGATCCTGTTCGTCATCATGTTGACGGCGGGGGGCACCGGGACGCGCATCCGGCAAGTCAATGAACAGGTGCCGCTCGGCGCCATGGCGGCGGTCTGGCTCGGGTTTCTCATCCTGCTCGTTATCTTCCGTACCCGCTGGCCGTACACGGCGACGCCCGCACCGCAATACAACGTGGCCTCAATCGGCACTGCATTCTTGACGGACTACGTCCTGATCTTTGAGGTCACGAGCCTGGTGCTGTTGGTCTCACTCATCGGAGCGATCATTGTTGCGAGGCGGGAAGAATGAACGGACGGGAACGGGGGAACGCGGGAACGCGGGAGCGCGACGTATGCATGTCGGTCTAACACATTACCTCGTGGTCAGCACAATCCTGTTCTGTATAGGGTTGTACGGCGTGCTCACGCGGCGGAACGCGGTTGCGATTCTGATGGGCATCGAACTGATGCTCAACGCGAGCAATATCAACCTCGTCGCCTTCAACCGGTACCTAGCCCCCGGCGCCGTGGGTGGACAGACCTTCGCGCTCGTGATCATCACCCTGGCCGCCTGTGAGGCCGCGGTCGGTCTGGCCCTCGTGATGGCCGCCTACCGCAGCTTAGAAACCATTCATGTCGACGAGATCAACGTGATGAAGTGGTAATTTCACCCCGGAGATCGTGATGCTCCAATACGCGTGGGTCATCCCGGTGCTGCCGTTCATCGGCTTCTGGTGGATTATTTTCGCCGGCCGGCGAGCGCCTGGGCAGGGCGCCTACGTGGCCATCGGCGCCATGCTCGGGGCGGCCCTGCTTTCGGTGGCGGCCTTTATCGAGGTGCTGCGCGGGGCGCGCTACGATGCCAGCGTGGTCTGGGCCACAGTGCTCAACCGGCCGATCGAGGTCGGCTATCAGGTCGACCCGCTGACATCGGTCATGCTCCTCGTCGTCACGGTCGTCGGCTCGCTGATTTTCATCTACTCGATCGGCTACATGCAGGGCGATCTGCGGTATCCCCGGTTCTTCGCATACATGTCGCTCTTCGCATCGTCAATGCTGCTGCTCGTGCTGGGGAACAACTTTCTCACTTTGTATGCCGGCTGGGAACTCGTGGGTCTGTGCTCCTATCTCTTGATCGGGTTCTGGTTTGAGCGCCCAGCCGCGGCGCGGGCGTCAATGAAGGCGTTTGTGACCACGCGGGTTGGAGACCTCTTCATGTTCCTGGGCATACTGCTGATCTTCCTCCAGCTCGGGACGCTCAACTTCAACGAAATTTTTTCGGGAGTGGAGACGGGACGTTTGGCCGGCGGGCTCCTGACGCTCGCGGCCGTGCTCGTGTTCGGCGGCGCGGTCGGCAAATCCGCGCAGGTTCCCCTGCATGTGTGGCTGCCGGACGCCATGGAGGGTCCGACACCCGTATCCGCGCTCATCCACGCGGCAACGATGGTAGCGGCCGGCGTCTACCTCGTCGCGCGCGCATATCCGCTCTTCTTTGGCACGCCCGGCCACGAGGCGCTCACCGTGGTGGCCTATATCGGCGGCATCACGGCGATCATGGCGGCGACGATCGGCGTAGTGCAGGACGACATCAAGCGCGTGATGGCCTATTCAACGATCAGCCAGCTGGGTTACATGATGATGGGGTTGGGGGTCCTCGGGTTTACCGCCGGCGTGTTTCATCTGATGACGCACGCGTTCTTCAAAGCGCTGCTCTTCCTCGCCGCGGGTTCGGTGATCCACGCGATGCATACCAACGACATCAAACAGATGGGCGGGCTCGCGAAGATCATGCCGATCACGTATGTGACGATGGTGATCGGCGCTCTCGCCCTGGCTGGCATCCCGCCGTTTGCCGGATTCTGGAGTAAGGACGAGATCCTGCTCGAAGCCTACCATTATGACCAGGTCCTGTATGCTCTTGGCGCCGCCGGCGCGTTCCTGACCGCCTTCTATATCTTCCGGATGATCATCTATACGTTTACGGGTTCCCTTCGCAGCCACCCCGCCCACCCACACGAGTCGCCGCGCGTGATGACGGTCCCGCTGGTGATCCTGGCGTTCTTCTCC
>JAIBHM010000219.1 GCA_020028535.1 Armatimonadota bacterium
CGGCGAAAAACGCAACTCCTTCATCCGCGTGCGCTGGTCCCCGCCCCGGTAGCAGCGCGCCTCCATCGCCAGCGCGAGCTCATCAGCCCGGCGGAACGCACTGACAAAGAGCGGCACCAGCACCGGCACCAGGGCCCGGGCGCGCCGCAGCACCCCGCCCCGGTCGAACTCCGCCCCCCGGGCCATCTGCGCCTTCATGATTTTCTCGGTCTCCTCGAGGAGCGTCGGGATGAACCGCAGCGCAATCGTCATCATCATCGCCAGTTCGTGCGCAGGAACGCCGATGCGGCGGAAGGGCCGCAGGATACGCTCGATGCCGTCGGTGAGCTCCACCGGCGAGGTGGTGAAGGTGAGCAAGGACGTGACCACCACCAGCCCCACCAGGCGCAAGCCGATGAACACCGCGCGGATGATCCCCTCGCGCGTGGCCACCAGCCGCCAGATGCGAAACACTTCCGTGCCGCCCTGCACCCCGCTGAAGAACATGTTCAGGATGACGGTCAGCAGGAGCAGAAACAGAATCGGCCGCAGGCCGCGCAGGACGTACCCGATCGGAATGTGCGAGAGGGCGATCACGCCGAGGAGGAAGGCGCCGAGGAGGGCGTATCCCAGGAAGTCCCGCACCACGAAGATCGCCACCATGAGCAGCGTCACCGCCGCGATCTTGGTGCGCGGATCGAGCCGGTGCACAGGAGAGTCGCGGGGGATGTACTGCCCGATGGTGACGTAGCGGGTCAGTTCCATCCGAGGGCCTCCCGGATGGCGCTGCGCGCCTCGTCGGCGTTGAGCACGTCGTCACGGATGCGCAAGCCATGCCCGCGCAGGCGGCGCACTACGTTGGTCACAGTAGGGACCGTCAGGCCGAGTCGCGCCAGGTCGTCCGCCCGCGTGAAGACCGTTCGCGCCGGCCCGTCCATGACCACACGGCCTTCGTCGAGCACGATCACGCGCTGCGCCAGCGCCGCCGCTTCATCCATATCATGCGTGATCAGCACCACGGTAATGCCGCGCTGCGCATGGAGTGAGCGAAACCGTCCCAGGATCTCCACCTTCCCTCGCGGGTCGAGCCCTGCCGCGGGCTCGTCGAGCACCAGTACTTTGGGCGACATGGCCAGCACGCCGGCGGCCGCGACCCGCCGCATCTCGCCTCCCGAAAGCGCAAACGGCGACCGCGGGCCGAACGCCGCGGGGTCCAGCCCGACCGCGGTGAGCGCCTCCTGCACGCGCGTTTTCACCTCATCGGTATTGAGCCCCATGTTGCGCGGGCCGAAGGCGACGTCCTCGAAGACGCTCTCCTCGAAGAGCTGGTGTTCCGGATACTGAAACAAGAGCCCGACCTGCTGGCGGGTGCGCTTGAGGTCGGCCTTTGGGTCGCCGAGATCCTGGCCGGCGACGCGCACGCTGCCGGACGTGGGCCGCAGCAGCGCATTGAAGTGCTGCACGAGGGTGGACTTGCCCGAGCCGGTGGGCCCGATGATCGCCACGAACTCACCCTCGTCGATGGCGAGCGTCACGTCGCGCAGGGCGACGGTCTCCATCGGCGTGTTCTTCAGATAGACGTGGGTAAGGCGATCGCACTCAATGAACGCCATTGGGATTGGTCCGCGCGGTTTGGCCGGGGCGCAGCGCGGAAACGGCATCGACGAGCTGATCCACGGACAGAATGCCTGGAGGCAGAGGAATGCCGTCCTCTCGGAGACGGCGGGCCAGCGCGGGAATCAGCGGCAGCGCCAATCCCATCCGCTCCAGGTCCTCGGCGCGGGCAAACACGTCCGCGGGCGGGCCGTCCAGACCGATCCGTCCGTCCTGCAGCGCGATGACCCGGTGAGCGAGGGCCGCCTCGTCCATCGCGTGCGTGATGTGGATGACGGTGACGCCCGAGGCATTGAGGCGCCGGATGGTCTCGATCACCTCGCGCTGACCCTGTGGATCGAGCATGGTGGTCGCTTCGTCCAGCACCAGGCACTGCGGCCGCATCGCCAGGATGCCGGCAATCGCGACCCGCTGCTTCTGCCCTCCGGAGAGCAGGTGCGGGGCGTGGCGGCGGTACTCGAGCATATTGACCGTCCGCAGCGCTTCCTCGACACGCGCGGCGATCTCCGCCGGCGGGACGCCGAGGTTTTCGGGACCGAAGGCGACGTCTTCTTCGACCACCGTGGCCACCAGCTGGTTGTCGGGATTCTGGAAGACCATCCCGACACGCTGGCGGATGTCCCACACCGAGGCGCGGGTGCGGGTGTCACGACCGTCCACGTAGACTTCGCCTCCGGTGGGCAACAACAGGGCGTTGAAGTGCTTGGCCAGGGTGGACTTCCCGGACCCGTTGCCGCCGACGATGGCCACGAACTCCCCCTGGTTGATCGTCAGGGAGATTCCATCCACCGCGACCACGGCGGAGGTGGTCCCGGCATTGTAGACATGCCGCAGGTTGCGGGTCTCGATCAGCGGCGGCAACGAGCCTCACCCGGTTGGCGCATGAGAAAAGGCCAGAGAGAACCTCTCTGGCCAATACTCTCTGCGCACGTGACGGCCCTGTTGGTGGCGATGCCTGCTACACCAACTCGACGATGGCCATCTCCGTGGCGTCGCCGCGCCGCGTGCGCGTGCGAATCACTCGCGTATAGCCCCCGCGTCCGCGCTGGTACTTCGGCGCAACCTCGGCGAACAGACGCTTCACCACATTCGGGTCTATCAACAGTCGCCGCACCTTGCGACGCGCGGTCATGTCGCCGCCGATGGCCAGATCCACCAGCCCGTCGGCGATCTTCTTCGTTTCCTTCGCCTTGGCCACGGTCGTTTCGATCCGCCCGTGGACAATGAGGGCGCCCACTAGGTCGCGGAACAGGGCCTTCCGCTCTCCGGTATCGCGATTCAATTTTCGTGTGACGGCTCCGAACATGACTAGGCCTCTTTGCGCTTCAGCGACAGACCCAGCGCGGTGAGCTTGTCGCGCACCTCGTCCAGGGACTTGCGGCCGAAGTTCTTCACGCTGACGATTTCCTCTTCGGTGCGCTGCATCAAGTCGCCGACGGTGTTGATCCCGGCACGCTTGAGACAGTTATAGGGCCGCACGGAGAGGTCGAGCTCCTCGATCGGCATCGCGTAGAG
>JAIBHM010000061.1 GCA_020028535.1 Armatimonadota bacterium
GACCCGGACACGCCGCACCCGGTGATCGACTTGTTGCCGGAGCAGAAAGATGTGACCGAGAAGGGCGGCACCATGCGTCTCGGCCTCTATCCGTGCCGGCTGACGCCCGGGTCGCTTGCCGCGACCGCCTACGGTGTGCTCGAGGTAGCCGAGCGTCACCGCCATCGCTACGAAGTGAACAACGCCTATCTCGACGTGCTGACCCGCCACGGGCTTCGGATCACCGGCGTCTACCCGGCCAAGAATCTTGTGGAGATCGTGGAATTGTCCGGCCATCCGTGGTTCATGGGCACGCAATTCCACGGAGAATACCGATCGCGTCCCAACCGGCCCCATCCCCTCTACCGAGATTTCGTCGGGGCGGCGCTCCTGCGGGCGCGGGCCGGAGGTGAAGGCGCGCGGGCGCGGGGAAAGGCCAGTGTAAGGGACAGGTAGGGACGAGGAGGTCTGGGACTGATGGCATTGGTGACGTATGTGAATGGAACGTTCGTGCAGAAGGACGAGGCAAAGATTTCCGTCTACGATCACGGCTATCTGTATGGGGACGGCATCTTCGAAGGCATCCGCGTCTATGGCGGCCGCGTCTTCCGGTTGGAGCAACACTTAGATCGGTTGTATGAATCAGCCCGTTACCTGATGCTTGACATCCCGCTTGCGCGGGATGAACTTCGGGCTGCGATTCTTGAGACCGTGCGCCGCTCAGGCCTGCGCGACGCCTACATCCGTCCCGTCATCTCTCGCGGCGTCGGCGACCTCGGCCTGGATCCTCGGAAATGCAAGACGCCGACCGTGGTGATCATCGTCGACACGATCCAGCTCTACCCAAAGGACGCGTACGAACGCGGACTGCGCATGATCACAGCCACAACCCGCAAGATCCGTCCCGACGCGCTGTCGCCGCAGGCGAAGTCGCTGAACTATCTCAGCAACATCATGGCGCGAATGGAGGCCAACCAGGCCGGCGTCGATGAGGCCGTCATGCTGAACAGCGAAGGCTACGTCTGCGAGTGCAGCGCCGACAACCTGTTCCTCGTGCGGGAGAGCGAGGTGTGGACGCCGCCTCCCTACGTCGGCATCCTCAAGGGAATCACCCGCGGGGCCGTGATCGAGCTGGCCCGGGAGCTCGGCGTTCTCCTGATGGAGAGGGTGTTCACCCTGCACGACATCTACACTGCCGACGAGTGCTTTCTCACGGGCACAGGGGCCGAGGTCGGTCCGGTCGTCGAGGTGGACGGCCGCAAGATCGCCGAGGGGCGGCCGGGAGCGATCACGTTGCGTTTGATCGCTGCCTTCCGCGACCTGGTCCGGCGCGAGGGAACGCCGGTGTATACCGAAGAGGTGGTCGAGAGGCGGGCGTAGCCCGTGGCCGAGCGCCTGGTGCGCAGCCGCCGGATCTACGACGGCCGCGTGATCTCGCTGCGGGTCGATGAGGTGGCCCTCCCCAGCGGCCGCACCGCGACGCGAGAGATCGTGGAGCACCGCGGCGCCGTCGCCGTCGTGCCGCTGACCCCGCACGGCGATGTGTTGCTGGTGCGGCAGTATCGCGCCGCCACCGGCGGAACCCTCCTGGAGATTCCGGCGGGCACGCTGGAAGTGGGCGAGGACGCGCCGCACGCGCTGCAGCGCGAGCTTGCCGAAGAGATCGGCATGCGCGCGGGCCGGGTGCAGCATCTCGCCACGTTCTATCCGTCTCCCGGGTTTCTCACCGAGGTGGTGTACGTGTATCTTGCCGCGGACCTCACCCCGCACCGCCTCGAGGCGGAAGAAGAAGATCTCGAAGTCGTTCGCCTGCCGCTGCCTGAGGCGCGGGCGATGGTCGATCGGGGCGAGATCCGCGACGCGAAATCGATCATCGGACTGCTGCTCGCCGGAGACGTCATTGCGGGGACCTGACACATTTGGATCGCACGTCGACGCCTTCCTGGCCTACGCGCGGACTGAGCAAGGGCTGGCTCCCCGGACCATCGAGGCGTACCAGCAGGACCTCAATGACTTTATCCGGTTTCTCCGCCCGCGCGGAGCGGTGGGCCCGGAAGACGTCACGCGCGCGGCGGTGACACTCTACCTCGTCACCCTGCGCCGCCGGGGGCGGGCCCCCGCCACGGTGAAGCGCCGCGCCGCGGCGATCCGGTCCTTTTATCACTACTTGCTTCGGGAGCAACTCATCTCATCCGATCCCACGCTGGACCTGGGCGCCCCGAAGCTGCCGCGCAGGCTGCCGAAAACTCTCTCGGTGGAAGAGATCGATCGACTGCTGACCTCCCCCGATTCGTCACGACCGGAAGGGCTGCGCGACCGGGCCATGCTGGAGTTGATGTACAGCAGTGGGCTGCGTGTCTCCGAGCTGGTCGGCCTGAACCTGGGCGACGTGGATCTGGGCGCGGAGCTTGTGCGCTGTATTGGGAAGGGGGACAAGGAGCGGTTCGTGCCCGTCGGGGCGAAGGCGGTCTCCGCTCTACTGTCCTACCAGCGCAGTGGCCGGCCCGCCCTCGCCCGGCGGCGCGTGACCCAGGCGCTCTTCCTCAGCCGGCGTGGACGGAGGCTGACGCGTCAGGGCTGCTGGAAGCTGTTCAAACAATACGCGAAGAAAGCACGTATCATCAGGCCGCTGACGCCGCACGTCCTGCGGCACTCGTTTGCGACGCATCTGCTCGAGGGCGGGGCGGATCTCCGGGCAGTGCAGGAGATGCTCGGCCACGCCAGTATCGGCACGACGCAAATCTATACCCACGTCTCAAGAGATCACCTCCGCGGCGTGTACGCGCGGGCGCACCCGCGTGACGGGATGCGGATCGCGATCCGTCAACGGGGGAGGGGCGGCGTCCCCGGAAGATCACAGACTCGTCGCGGTCGCTAGCTCCCCCTTCAGATGCCGCTATTTGCGCGCATAATCATCATCGTCCTCGACAGCGCCGGGGTCGGGGAACTTCCCGATGCCGGCCGTTACGGCGATGAGGGCAGCAGCACGATTCCCCACACCGCGGAAACGGCCGGTGGGCTGCGCGTGCCCACCCTCGAACGGCTCGGTCTCGGGCGCATTGTCCCCATTCGCGGCGTGGCGCCGGCGGCTGCCCCGCAGGGCGCGTTCGGGAAGCTTGCAGAGCGCTCCGCCGGCAAGGACACCACGACAGGCCACTGGGAACTCATGGGTGTGATCCTCGAGCGTCCATTCCCGACGTATCCGAAGGGCTTCCCGCGCGAGATCATTGCCGCCTTTGAGCGCGCCATCGGCACGAAGACGCTCGGCAACGTGGCCGCTTCCGGTACGGAAATCATCGAGCAGTTAGGACCTGAGCACGAGCGCACAGGGTACCCTATCGTGTACACGTCCGCCGACAGCGTCTTCCAGATTGCCGCGCACGAGGGTGTGGTGCCGCCCGCACGCCTGTACGAGATGTGCCGCGCCGCACGGGACCTGCTCACCGGCCCGCACGCGGTGAGCCGCGTCATCGCCCGGCCGTTCATGGGACGGCACGGGTCCTATACGCGCACCGACCTCCGCCGGGACTTCTCGCTGCCTCCGGTGAAGACGACCGTACTCGATGCGGCGGTCGAAGCCGGCTGCGAGGTGATCGGCATCGGCAAGATCCCTGATATCTTTGCGGGCCGCGGGGTCACGCGTGGTGTGCACACGCACGACGATCAAGACGGGATGGCGCAGACGGTGCGCGCGATGGGCGAGATGGAACGCGGCATCATCTTCACCAACCTGGTCGATCTCGACTCCAAATACGGGCATCGCAACGATCCACAGGGGTATGCCCGCGATCTCGAAGCGATCGATGCGCGGCTGCCGGAGGTCCTCGGACGGCTGCAGGGGACCGATCTACTTTTCATCACGGCCGACCACGGCAACGATCCGACCACCCCAAGCACCGATCACTCGCGTGAGTACGTGCCGTTGTTGATCGCGGGCCCGCAGGCGCGGGGAGGGGTGGACCTCGGCACGCGTGAAACCTTTGCCGACGTCGGCGCCACCGTCGCCGATGCGCTGTCGATCCGGTGGACGGGTCCGGGCGCCAGCATGCTGCGCGCCATAAGCATCAGTGGCGGTTGAGCTGAGTTCGCACGATTGATCTTGCTCGTGAACCGTAGGAGTGTGAGCTGACGTGAGTGGGCGTGAGCAGATCACGAAGGCCGCCGCGTTTGTGCGCGGCCGCACCAAGACCGTCCCAACGATTGCCATGATTCTGGGATCGGGCCTGGGGGCCCTGGCCGATCACATCGCCGCCGATGCCGCGATCCCGTACGCTGAAATTCCCGGGTTCCCACGATCGACCGTCGAAGGCCACGCCGGACGGCTCATCCTCGGACGCCTCGAGGACAAGCCGGTAGTGGCGATGGCGGGCCGCGCGCACTTCTATGAAGGCTATATGTTGGCCGACGTGGTGTTCCCTGTGCGCGTGATGAAGGCGCTGGGCGCAGCAGCGCTGATTGTCAGCAATGCCGCGGGCGGGATCAACCGGCAGTGGCACCGCGGCGATCTGATGATCATCGCCGATCACATCAACTTCATGGGCGCGAACCCGCTCAGCGGGCCCAACGATCCCGACGTGGGACCGCGCTTTCCCGACATGTCGCAGCCCTACGATCCCGAGCTCATCGCGCTGGCCGAGCGGGCCGCAGTCGCCGAGGGCATGATGATCCGGAAGGGCGTGTACATCGGCGTGCACGGTCCGAGTTACGAGACGCCCGCGGAGCTGCGCATGATGGGCCGCTGGGGCGCCGACGCGGTGGGGATGTCGACGGTGCCCGAAGTGATCGCGGCGCGGCACATGGGGATGCGTGTGCTCGGCATCACCGCCATCACCGACATGGCCACAGGAGAGCATGTCCAGCCCGTCACGCACGAGGACGTGATCAGGACGGCCAAAGAGCTCGAGCCGAAATTCATCCGGCTGGTCCGGCGGGTCGTGCGCGAGATGCCCCTTTGACCGTGCGCGTCTACGATCTCATTCAGAAAAAGCGGGATGGCGCGGCGCTTACCTCCGAAGAGCTCGTACGGCTGATCTCGGGGTATGCGGCGGGTGAGATCCCAGACTATCAGATGAGCGCGTTTCTCATGGCGGTGTTCTTCCGCGGGATGACCCCCGAGGAAACCGCGGAGTTCACGATGGCGATGGTGCGTTCGGGCGAGCAGCTCGACCTCAGCCGCATCCGCGGGGTGAAGGTCGACAAGCACAGCACCGGCGGCGTGGGCGACAAGACCTCGCTCGTCCTCATCCCGTTGGTCGCCGCGGCCGGGGCCCCCGTGGCGAAGCTCAGCGGCAGGGGACTTGGGCACACGGGCGGCACGATTGACAAGCTGGAATCCATCGCCGGATTCCGGGCCGAGCTCAGCACCGACCAGTTCATCGAGCAGGTCAACCGCATCGGGTGTGCCATCGCCGGGCAGACGGCAAACCTGGTCCCCGCCGACAAGAAGATCTACGCCTTGCGCGACGTCACGGCCACTGTGGACAGCGTCCCGCTGATCGCCGCCAGCGTGATGAGCAAGAAGATCGCGGGAGGCAGCGACGCCATCGTGCTCGACGTGAAGACCGGCCGCGGAGCCTTCATGAAGACGCTCGAGACGTCTCGCGAGTTGGCCCAGACGATGGTGAACATCGGGAATGCGGTAGGGCGGCGCACGATGGCCGTGATCAGCGACATGGACCAACCGCTGGGGTTTGCGGTGGGGAATGCGCTCGAGGTGCGTGAAGCCCTGGACACGCTGCGCGGCGAGGGACCACAGGACCTCCGCGAGCTGTGCCTCGTGCTCGGCTCCCAGATGCTGCTCCTTGCCGGAATTGCGAAGACGGGCGAACAGGCCAGGGCGCGCCTGGAGGGGGCGTTCGAGCGCCGCGAGGCTCTGGCGAAGTTCAAGGACATGATCAAGGCGCAGGGAGGGGATCCGGCACTTGTCGATAACCCGGCCCGCCTGCCCGCGGCGCCCGTGGTCTCCCCCGTGCCGTCGCCTGCGAGCGGAAGCGTGGAGAGTATTGAGGCCGAAGCCATCGGGCTCGCCGCGATGGCGCTTGGCGCGGGCCGGGCGACGAAAGAGGACGTGATCGATCCCGCGGTCGGCATCGTGCTGAGAAAGAAGGTCGGCGACGCGGTCCGGGAGGGAGAGATCCTCGCCGACGTCCATTCCGCCGACGCCGAGCGTGCGGAGGCTGCGGCCGCGCGCGTCGGTGCCGCCTACTCCATCGTTCGCAGCCGCGCGCCCCGCCGCCCGCTGATCCACGAGGTCGTCGGCTGAATGCGGGTGGTCCTGCCCAGCGCGTGTCTGGTCATACTCTGCGGTCCGGCGGGATCCGGCAAGTCAACCTTCGCCCAGCGCCACTTCCCCGAGACCGCAATTGTTTCTTCCGACCGGTGCCGGGCCATGCTCACGGATGACGAGGCCAGCATCAGCGCCTCCGCCGACGCGTTTGCGCTCTTCCATCAGATTATCGACACACGGCTGCGCCTGCGGCGGCTGACGGTCGCCGACAGCACCGCCCTGCACCCCGACGCCAGAAGCGACCTGCGACGGCTGGCGCGCCGCTGGAAGATCCCGGTCACGATCATCGTGTTCGACGTTCCGGAGCAGACCGCCGGGCGTTGGGACGCGCGCCGCGACCGCAGGGTGGGCAGGACCGTGATCCACAGGCAGTGGCAGCAGCTCCAGCAGGCGCTGCAACGTATTCCGCACGAAGGCTACGATCAGGTCATCATCCTCGGTGAGGATGACGTGGCGCGCGCCCGGGTCGAGGTCGAAGGCCGCGCGGCGGCGGCCGGGGAACGAGGAACGTGAGAAACGGGGGATCTAGATGGAGCTGAAGCGTGTAGGCGTCGTGGGATGTGGACTGATGGGCTCCGGTATCGTGGAGGTCTGCGCCCGGAGCGGATATGACGTGGTGGTGCGCGAGGTTGACGATGATCTGCTTAAGAATGGCCTCGGCCGCGTGGAGGCGTCCATGCGCCGCGCCGTGGAGCGAGGGAAACTCTCCGCCCCGGACATGCAGGCGGCCCGCGCCAGGATCAAGGGGACGACGAAGCTGGCGGACCTGGGCGACTCGGATCTGGTGATCGAGGCGGTCGTTGAGAAGATGGAGCTGAAGAAAGACGTTTTCCGCGAGCTCGATCGTCTCTGCCCGCCCCGCACCCTCTTCGCCAGCAACACGTCGTCGCTCTCCATCACGGAGATGGCGTCGGTGACCAGACGCCCGCAGCATGTCCTGGGGATGCACTTCTTCAATCCCGTCCCCGTCATGAAGCTGGTCGAGCTCATCCGTGGGCTGCAGACATCGGAGGAAACGATGGCGACGGGCCGGCGCTTCGCGGAATCCGTCGGGAAGACCGTCGTGGTCTGCAAGGACAGCCCGGGCTTCATCGTCAACCTTCTGCTGGTGCCCTACATGCTGGACGCCGTCCGGGCCCTGGAGCTCGGGATCGCGACCAGGGAAGACATCGACACCGCCGTGCACCTTGGCCTGGCGCACCCGATGGGACCGCTGACGCTCCTCGATTACGTGGGGATCGACACGACCTACTACATCGCGGAGGCCATGTTCGAGGAGTTCAAGGACACGCGCTACGCCGCGCCGCCGCTGATGAAGCAGATGGTGCTGGCGGGTATGCACGGCCGTAAGACGGGCCGCGGATTCTACGAGTATAAGAGCTAGCATGCCGGAGAGGCCGTCCGCCCGGAGCATTCTGGCGCGCCTCCGGCGCATTGCCAGCCCAGAGGATGCGGCGGGGATGGCCCGCTTCGGCATCCGGCCGAGATCGCGGGTATTGGGCATTTCCATCTGGGAACTTCGGAAGATTGCGAAAGAGACCGGCAAGAGCCACAGGCTGGCCGGGGAGCTGTGGAAGTCGGGAATTCACGAGGCCCGGATCCTGGCTGGGTTTGTGGAAGAGCCGGAGAAGGTCACCGAGCAGCAATTAGAGCGCTGGGTCAAGACCTTCGATTCCTGGGACGTCGTCGATCAGGTCAGCGAGCTCTTTGTCAGGACACCGTTCGCGCGGAAGAAGATTCGGGAATGGTCGATGCGGGAGGAAGAGTTCGTCAAGCGCACGGCGTTCACGCTCATCGCGGAGCTGGCCTGGCACGATAAAGGGATGGCGGATGCAGAGTTCGAGCGCTTCTTCCCGCTGATCAAGCGGGGGGCGGTCGACGAGCGAAACTTCGTGAAGAAGGCGGTGAACTGGGCGTTACGAAACATCGGGAAACGGAATCGCGCGCTCAACGCCCGCGCGATTCAGGTCGCGAAGGACATTCAGCGCATGGACTCGCGGGCCGCCCGCTGGATCGCCTCCGACACTCTGCGCGAGCTTACCGGCCCCGCGGTCCAGAAGCGCCTGGCTCGTCACACCGCTCCGTTCGCGCGAACCGGGCCTCCGTCGGTCCAGCGATAGAGGTGTGATGTCAGGGGGAGGGACGCGCCGCGCAGCGCCTGAGCCGCCCGCTCGCGAAGCGCATCCGCGTCCGCGCGGTCGTGGATCAGCAGGGCGTGTTCATGGGGGATCGCCAGTACTGGATCGGTGACCCCGGGTGGGATGATCAGGTCTGCGACCAGCAGGCGTGCGGCATCGAAGCCGTCGAGGGCGGCATACTCCCGGCGCGGTCCGCCGATCTCAGCGAGCACGTGATTGGTCTTTGCGCGCAGGTTATCCAAGGCGAGTGTGTGGAGGGCGTCCCGGGGCAGCGCCCACCGACTCAGCATGCCCTCGGTAACGTAGGTGATCTGGAACTGTCCCTCGATGGCGTATGCGACGACGATCGCTTCATCAAAAGGCACGCGCATGATGCGATTCTCCACCATGTAGCCGGTGGGCGGCGGCAGGGTTGTCGTGTGTTTCAGCACCGGAAAAATCCGATCCCGCACCAGACCAAATGGCGGAATGGTCATTGTGGGCACCCGCGCGCGCAGCGCGTCGGCGATCTCACCGACCGGGGCGGGCCGGAACAGATGCCTGAGAAGGCTGGTCCGCAGCGGATAACCGGATACAGTAACCTTCATGCCGGTTGAGGTATAGTCGGTGACCCGGATATCGGGGGTTCCATCGAGCGCGGCGCGCAACCGATTTCTGAGCCGCAGGAAGAATGTCAAATTTTCGGTCGGCGACGCCGGGCCGGGAGCGCCCCCGGAGGCGCAAACCCGACGATGTCGTCGAGAGTGGCGCGCCGGCGCCGCGGGGGGAGCAGTACCGCCTCGACCTGCATCTCGAT
>JAIBHM010000220.1 GCA_020028535.1 Armatimonadota bacterium
AGGGAGCGGGCGAACGATGCCGCGGATGATGGTGGAAATTGATGACACGCTGCTCGAGGAAGCGCGCCGGGTCAGTGGGACCCGCACAAAGAGAGCGACCATTGAGGCCGGGCTCAGGGAGCTGGTCCGTCGGCGAAAGGCGGGGGAGCTGGCAAGGCTGGTGGGCAAGGTCGAGATCGCCCTGACGCCACGTGACCTGCGGGCGATGAGAGAAGGGCGCTAAAGTGCCTGTTCTAATCGACACATCCGCCTGGATCGAGTTCTTTAGGCCCGCGGGAATTGAGAGGGTCAAGAGAGCAGTAGTCAGGGCGCTCGAGGAAGGCGCAGTCGTGACGGCATCCCCGATCCTTGTGGAGTTACTGGTCGGCATGCATCCTGGCAGGACGCCTGATGCCCGCGCCATCGAGCGGTTGCGGGCTCTCGAGGCTGTCGAGCTGGGTTGGGATGCGTGTGTCAGAGCAGGGCGGCTCGGTCGTGCCTTAGCAAGACGAGGACGGCGCGTTCCAACCGTCGATCTGCTGATCGCTGGTGCCGCTGCCGTGGGTGAGCATGAGGTCTGGCACGCCGGCGATCGACACTTCGTTGCTCTACAGGAAGCCGGCGGTCCGCCGCAACGAGATTTGACCGCTGCGCCTGCATAACTTGAGGCACCTGCTTTATGAGCCTACAGGACGAGGGCCAGAGGACGGATGGGACTCGCAGTTCCCCCCATGATCTTCAATGGAAGGCACACAAAAACAAACTCGTAACTCCGCGCCGCCGACAGGTCGACCAGATTCAAGTTCTCGATGATGTAAATCCCGTGCTGCACCAGCAGCACCACGTGGCCGGGCAGAGACACTTTGAGCCGTTCGTCCACGAGCCCCGGCAGGTCCCACGCCACGTTGTCTGAACCCACGGCGAGCGGGCGGCGGGACGCGAGCCACTCGGATGCTTCGCCGGAGATCCCCGCGCCGTTGAGGTAGCGATCAGGCTCGCCCCACACCGTATCGTTTCCGGTGCGCACCAGTACCACGTCGCCCGATCGAATCTCTGTCTCCTGACGGCTCGCAGCCGCTTCAAGATCTCGCACGCCAACCAGGGTGCGTTCGGGGAGACGACCCCCGCGCGCGGCCGCGAGGTCGAGGAGCAATCCGCGGGCGATAATCGGCGGTACGGTGTCGATCCCGTGCTGCGTGAAGCCGGTCGGCGTCTGGACCGCGGGAGATACGCGAACGCCTCCGTAGAGTGTCATGTCCATGGCCTGATGGCAGAAGGCGTCGATATGCGTGCCCGCGTGCTCGGCCGTGAAGATAAATCCGGCGGCGCTCGTGCGACGCTCTTCCATTCCTGGCTCGTGATGCCGGTGCAGCGTGAGCAATGTCCCCGGCCGGTGCGGTGGATGGACCGGGTCGCCGAACTTCCGCGGGTGCTCCAGATCAAAGACCTTCGCCTTGTGCAGCTGCTCAACGAGATTCGCGAGGTTCGCCGTCATCGGGCTCTGGTCTGCTCACGAAGCGCGCGAAAGCCCTCGAGCGCGCGGTCGATGAGCGCCTCGGTGCTACCCAGGTAGCCGGAGAACTCGAAGACCCGCTCAAGCCGCTCCGGCGAGATCGCCCCGCGAATCTCTTCGTCCTCGGCCGCCGCTTCGTGCAAGCTGATCCCCCTCTGTGCGGCCCGATCAGAGGCGCGCTGCACTATCCGATAGGCTTCCGGTCTGCCCAGACGCGCCGCGAGCGCCATCGTCAGGGCCTCCGCCATGATCTGGCCGCGGGTATGCTCCAGGTTGACGCGCATCCGGTCGGCGTAGACATGCAGGTTGGACAGCGCGCGATACATCCATTCCACCGCCCCTGCGGTAAAGCGAAACAGATCCGGAATGGCCTGCCATTCCGCCTGCCAGGCGCCGGCAGCACGCTCATGCTCCTGTACGGCGGACGACAGCACAATGGACACCATCCCTATCGCCAGGCGCGCGGAGGCGGCGGCAGCCGCGGCTTCGACTGGGTTACGTTTGTGCGGCATGGTGGATGAACGGCCCTTCGTCGCGGTGTCACCGGTGAAAACCTCGCCGACTTCGATTTGACTCAGCAGCGCGAGATCTCCGGCGATCTTCCCCATGCCGCCCGCGACGACACCGAGCGCACCTGCGACCTCCGCCATCCGGTCGCGCTCCGTGTGCCATGGGAGGTCCGGAACGGCCAGCCCGAGCTCCTCCGCAAGAAGCTCCATCACGCGGACACCGTGATCTCCCATCCCTGCCAGGGTCCCGGCCGCCCCGCCCAGCTGCACCGCGAGCGTGTCCGCACCCAGGGTCCGCAGTTTTCGGACGAGCCGCGTGGACAGTCCCAGCCAGCGCGCCGCCTTCAGCCCGAAGGTGATCGGAACGGCGTGCTGCAGAAAGGTCCGGCCGGCCATTGGTGTGCGCCGGTGGCGTTCAGCCAACGAGGCGCACGCCGCCCCTATTTCGAGCAAGCGTCCGATCAGCAGATCGAGTCCGTCTTTGATTTGGAGCATCACCGCAGTATCAACGGCATCCTGCGTGGTGGTGCCCCAATGGACGAATTTCTTCGCCTCGCCCCCGACGAGATCGGTCAACTTGCCGACAAGAGGCACGGCGAGTGTACCGGCTTCGGCGCCGTCGCGGAACAGCCCGTCAACATCGAAGAAGTCCACCCGGCACTTGGCCCCGATCGCTTCCGCCGCGGCCGCCGGCATCATGCCGGCGCGGGCCTGGGCGCGCGCGAGCGCGGCTTCGAAGTCGAGCATGCGTTGGACCAATGTCCGGCCGCTGAAGATGCCGGACATCTCCGGCGTCGTAAACATGGTGTCGCGGAAGTCTGTCACGGGGCGGTGGTCCCCGACGGAGCGGTCGCCGCTGGCGCCGATCGGCCGAGGAGGTCGCGAAGCACCGCTAGTTCGGCGTCTTTCGGAGCCGGGGTTTCGGTAAGGTCGCCGGCAAACCGCACGGGCCATCCGGTCTGCTCCGCGACCTGCTCGCGCGTCACGCCCGAGTGCAGCGACGTCACGGTCAGCTCCTTCGACTCCGGATGCGGCCGCATGAGGCACAGGTTGGTCACCACGAGGCTTGGTCCTGCAGTGGCAAGGCCGAGGCG
>JAIBHM010000221.1 GCA_020028535.1 Armatimonadota bacterium
GTCAACGCGATCGCGACGATCATCGCCGGCCTGAAGGACAAACGAGGCCGGGTGACCGTGCCGAGATTTTACGCACCCGTAAAGGATGCGGCGCCGGAGGAGAAGGCCTCGTGGGAACGGTTGCCGTTCAACGAAGAGAGCTATCTCAAGGAGCTCGGCATCCCCGTCGCGCCCGGCGAGCAAGGGTACAGCATCCTCGAGCGCCGGTGGTCGCGGCCCACGCTCGACGTGCACGGGATCGCGGGCGGATGGACCGGGGCCGGACCCAAGACGGTGATCCCCGCAAAAATCGTGGGGAAGATCAGCATGCGCCTCGTGCCCGAGCAACGGGCGAAGAATGTGTTCAGGGCGTTCGAGAAGAAGGTGCGGAAGCTTGCGCCGCCAGGCGTCGAGGTGGAGATCCGGATGCTCTCCTCCTCCGACGCGGTGGTGGTCGATCCCTCAGCCCCGCCTGTCAAGGCCGCGGCCGCCGTCGCGCGCGAAATCTGGGGAAAGGATCCAGTCTACATGCGGGAAGGCGGGAGCGTTCCGGTCGTCACGCAGTTCCACCGTGTGCTCAAAGTCCCCACGGTGCTGTTCGGATTTGGCCTGCCGGATGACAACCTGCATGCTCCCAACGAGAAGTACTACCTGCCAAATTTCTACAAAGGGATCGACACCGTCATTGCCTGGCTGGAGCGGGTAGCAGCCTAGCGCGGTGCCGACCGTCCGCGAGACCGAGCTCGAGATGATCCAGCTCGTGCTGCCCGCGCATGCGAACACGCGCGGCACGCTCTACGGCGGCACGATGATGAACTGGATCACCACTGCCGCGACGATGGCCGCGATGAAGCTGGCCCGCGGGTCGGTGCTGCTGGGCAGCATGGATGACCTCGATTTCGTGGCCCCCGTGGCGATCGGGGACGTCGTCACTCTCCGGGCGCAGGTGGAGTACGTGGGGACGTCCGCGCTCGAAGTCGGCGTGGTGGTGTACTCCGAGAACCCGCGCATCGGAACGCGCACGTTCACGACAGCCTCTCACCTGGCCATGGTGGCCATCGACGAATCCGGCCGGCCGAGACCGGTTGGGGCCGAGATTACTCCCCGCGGCTCTCAGGAGGAGCCGATTGTCGCGGCTGCGCGCAGCCGCAAGGCCGATCGTGAGGCAGCTCTGGCCGACCGCCGCGAACAGGCGGCGCGCATCGACGAGGAGGACGAGGGCATCACCCACGCCATGGAGGTCACGCGCATCGTCTTCCCGGAAGATGCCGTCCTCGGGACGATGATGTTCGCCGGCCGCTTGATGATGCAACTGGACGAAGCGGCCTCCATCCTCGCCCTGCGCTACTGTCGATGTCCGATCGTCACCGCGTCGATCGATGCGTTGTCCTTTTTTGCTTCCATCCGCGTCGGTGAGATTGTGACCCACAAGACGGCCCTCAACTACGTCGGGCGCAGCTCGATGGAGGTGGGGGTGCGTGTGTTGGCCGAGCACCCGCTGCGCGGCGAGCGCCGCCACACCTGCACGGCGTTTCTCACGCTGGTACACATCGACGCCGAAGGGGTGAAGCCGGTTCCCCCGTACACACCCGGGACCGAGGGGGAACGGCGCCGGTGGGCCGCCGCCGAGCAGCGCCGGGCGCGGCGTCAGGAACGCCGGCAGCGCCTGCGCGGGACGGCGTGATGAGTCTGCGCGACGTGCTCGACTTCATCCTGCATCTGGATACGCATCTCGACGCCCTGCTGAGCGCGTACGGCACGCTCACGTATGTGGTGCTGTTCGTGGTGATCTTCCTGGAGACGGGTGTGGTCGTGACGCCGTTCCTGCCGGGAGACTCGCTGCTCTTTGCCGCGGGCGCGCTGGCGGCGCGAGGATCGCTGGACCGCGTACTCTTGATCGTTGTGCTCGCAGCGGCCGCGATCGCCGGAGACACGGTTAACTATTGGATCGGCAATTTCGTCGGGCCCCGGGTATTCCGCGGACGCTCACGCTGGCTTCGGAAGGACTATCTCGACCGCACCCACCGCTTCTACGAGACCTACGGGGGCATCACCATTGTGCTGGCGCGCTTTGTGCCGATCTTTCGGACCTTTGTGCCCTTCGTCGCGGGAATCGGCCGGATGACCTATTGGCGGTTCCTCATCTACAACGTGGCAGGGGGCGTGGTCTGGGTCACCCTGTTCGTTCTGGGCGGCTATCTCTTCGGGAATCTTCCTGTGGTGCGCCGGAACTTCACGCTGGTTATGGCGGCCATTATCCTGCTTTCACTCATCCCAGCCGTGGTCGAGGTGCTTCGCCACCGGTCTAGATCTTCATCCGAGGATCGAGGGCGTCGCGCAGACCATCCCCCAGCAGGTTGAAGCCGAACACCGTCAACATGATCGCCAGCCCCGGAAAGATAAGGGTATGCGGTGCGAGCTGGATGTATTGGCGCGCGGTGCTGAGCATCGCGCCCCATTCGGCCGTCGGCTGCTGCACGCCGAGCCCGAGGAAGCCCAGCGCGGCCGCGGAGAGGATGGCGCTCGCCACCTGCAGCGTGGTCTGCACGATCAGGACGGCCAGCGTGTTGGGGAAGATGTGGCGGAAGACAATGCGGGGGGTGCCCGCTCCCAACGCCCGGGCCGCTTCTACGAATTCCTGCGTCTTCAGCGAGAGGACCTGGCCGCGGACGAGCCGCGCGTATGTCGGCACCGACACGATGCCGACTGCGATCATCACGTTGACCAGGCCGACCCCCAGCACCGTGACGAGCACGATCGCCAGGATGATGCTGGGGAAGCCCAACAGCACGTCGATGACCCGCTGGCTGAGCAGGTCGAACCGTCCCCCGAAGTACCCGGCGAACAACCCCACCGGCACGCCGAGGGCGACGCCGATGGCGACGGAGATGCTGCCGATCACCATGGAGACCCGCGCGCCGTAGATGATGCGGCTGAGGATGTCCCGGCCCAGCTCGTCGGTGCCGAGCCAGTGCTGCGGGCTCGGGCCCGCCAGGCTTCCCTCGAGGTCGGCTCGATACGGGTCGTAAGGCGCGAGCCACGCCGCGAAGATGCCGCTCAATGCGAAGATCGCCAGCACGGCCATGCCGGCCAGCGCCCATCGTTACTCGTACCTGATGCGGGGGTCGAGAGCCGCGTAAACCATGTCGACTAGAACGTTTAGCGCGACGAAGGTGGTGGAGATGAGCAGCACGGCTCCCTGAATCACCGGATAGTCGCGGGCGAGCACCGCATCCACCAGGAGCCGGCCCACGCCCGGCCAGGCGAATACGCTTTCCGTTAGTACGGCGCCCGATAAGAGCGTGCCCAACTGCAGGCCCACGACCGTGACCACCGGGATGAGTGCATTACGCAGCGCATGGCGTCTGACCACCGAAGGCTCGGCGAGTCCTTTGGCCCGCGCGGTGCGAACGTAATCCTGGCGCAGCACTTCGAGCATGGACGACCGCGTCATGCGCGCGATGATAGCGGCCGAGGCGGCTCCGAGGGTCACGGACGGCAGGATGAGATGCCGCCACGTCTCGTGTCCAATGGCCGGCAGCCAGTGCAGCCGGACGGCAAAGATGAGGATGAGATTGAGTCCCAGCCAGAAGACCGGCATAGAGACACCTGCAAGCGCGATGACCATGACCAGGGAATCCAGCCAACTGAGGTGCCGCGTGGCGGAGAGGATGCCGGCGGGGATCCCGATGAGGGACGCGACGACCATGCTGGCTAAGGCGAGGCGCACGGTGCGGGGAAAGCGTTGGGCCAGCTCCTCGACTACCGGTGCACTGTTGAACAGGGAGCGTCCCAGGTCGCCCTTCAGTAGGTTGCCGATGAAGATGGCGTATTGAATGGGGAGGGGACGATCAAGCCCGAGCGACTCGCGGATTTGCCGGACGACCTCCGCCGTTGCGGCCTGCCCGGCCATTAGCTGCGCTGGATCGCCCGGAATGAACCGGATCATCGTGAAAACGACGAGAGACACCCCCAGCAGGACGGGGACGGCGAGCAGGAGCCGTTTCACCAGGTAGGCAGACATGCCAAATGTGTGATAGGAACACACGGAGCTAGGAGCGACAAGCCCCTAGCTCCGGTTCCAGTACGCCTCGCCGCGGCCCTAGCGGCTGAGCCTCGCGTTCATCGCCAGAACACGCTCGGTCGGGTGGACGACAAGCCCCTGCACCTCGCGTCGCACACCCGTGATCTGGGACTCGCTGTGGAGGAAGAGCCACGGCGCGTCCTGCATGATGAGCTCCATCGCCTGCTTGTACGTGGCTGCGCGTCGGGCCGGGTCGGTGATGGCGCGCGCCCCATCCAGCAGGGTGTCCACCTGGGTGTTCTTGTAGAAGAACCGGCTCGACCCGCCCGGCGCCCACTGGCTGCTGTGGAACAGGCTGTACAGGCCGTAGTCGGCGTCGCCGGTGACAGTGCCCCAACCGAGCATGAACATCTCGATGTCGGTTTGCTCCACCGGCCGGTTGGTGGCGGACAGGTACGTCGCCCACTCCATCGTGGCGAGTCGCGCGTTGATCCCTACTTCGCGCAGTTGCGCCTGTACTGCCGCGGCCACTGCTGCGTCCTGTACGTAGCGGCCGGTGGGATGATGGAACGTTACGTTGAGGCCTTGCGAGAAGCCCGCCTCGGTGAGAAGCTGCTTGGCCTTATTCACGTCGTAGGCGTAGCTCATCACCGCCGTGTACCCAACGATCCCGGGGGAGATGGGAGCGTCACTGACCCGGGCGGCGCCGCCGAGAATAGTCTGCGCGATTGCCCGCTTGTTCACAGCGTAGTTGAATGCCTGGCGGACCCGCACGTCTGTGAACGGACGGCGCTGGTAGTTGAAAGCGACGTAAATCGTGCGCAGGCTGCTCGTGCGGTCCACGCGAATCGCGCGGTTCAGGGTGAGCCG
>JAIBHM010000222.1 GCA_020028535.1 Armatimonadota bacterium
GCGTGGCGACCCGAGACGTCGATGGTGAGATCGGTCCCCTCAGGCGTCGTCACGCGGGCACGCGAGGCGCCCGTGAGCAGCCTCACACCCTTGCGGGTGATCCGATCCACCTCGTTGTAGTCGGCGGTCATGCCGCCCCGCACCATCATCTCCTCATCCACTTCACGGATGTTGCAGACCCGGGCCCCCGCCCGCAGCGCTTCCCGCTCCGCGTTGGTGTGCGTCATGGAATGCGACGTCTGCACGATGATGCAGTCCGCCTCCCGCATCGCCGCGGCCACCGCCGCCGGCGGCTCCTCCCCGCCCATCTCCCGCGCCGGCATCGCCACGACGACCACGTGCAGCCCATACAACGTTGCGGTGGTGGTGAGGAGTTCGGTGATGGAGCGCGGGCGGTCGAAATCTGTTACGATCACCAGTCGTTCCCCCGTTTTCACCCCCAGTACCTGGTCCATCATCCGGCGCGCGGTCGGCGCCATCGAGGCCGGATTCATCGGCCGGACCGCTCCTGCGCCACGAGCTGCGTCCGCGCGGCCCGCCAGGCGTGCATGATGTGCTGCTCCACGAGGGCGCGCGCCCCGGAGGCATTGCCCCGTTCGATCATACGCACGATGGTCCTATGCTCCGCGATGGACCGGGACCGGCGTCCTGGAAACGACAATGACTCGACCCGCAGCAGCACGATGCGGTCGCGGAGGTTTGCGATGAGGGATTGCAGCAGCGCGTTGCCGCAGCCGGAGGCGATCTCGTCGTGGAACGCGTTGTTGGCGGCGAGCACGCCGGCCGGATTCCGCCGGGCCAGAGCCCGCCCGGCGTCTTTGATCGAGGCGCGCAGGCGCTCCATCCCTCCGTCGTTCGCGCGCAGCGTGAACAGCGCCGTGGCCTGTCCCTCCAGCGCGGCGCGGGTCTCGTACAACTGACGCGCGCTCTCCAGCGTGGGCGCGGTGATCACCGGCCCTTTGTAGGGAATCGTCGTGACGAGGCCTTCCAGTTCCAGCTTGCGGAGCGCCTCGCGGATCGGCGTGCGGCTCACGCCCAGGCGGTTCACCAGCTCCCGCTCCCGCAGGCGCTGGCCCGGCTCGAACCTTCCCGCGAGGATCGCTTCGCGCAGCTTCCGGAAGACAAGCTCACGAGCCGGCAAATTATCAGTAACGAGCAGATCGGTCATGTAGTGCCCACCCCTGCGGTCAACGCTTCGACCACAGCGTCACCGAGCCGGCTCGTGGTACTTCGCCCTCCAAGATCCGGCGTGCGGAACTCCCGGCGCCGCACGACATCCTGGAGCGCGCCGAACACCGCGGCGGCTGCGGATATCTCGCCGAGATGATCCAGCATCAGCGACGCCGTCCAGATCGCGGCGAGCGGGTTGGCGGTCCCTTTGCCCGCGATGTCGGGCGCCGACCCGTGCACCGGCTCGAACATCGACGGATACGTCCGCGTCGGGTCGAGATTCGCGCTGGCGGCGAGGCCGAGGCTGCCCTGCAGCGCCGCGCCGAGATCGGTCAGAATGTCGGCAAACAGATTGGAGCCGACCATCACGTCGAACCAGTCGGGATGCAGGACCATCTGATAGGCGGCCGCATCCACGTGCAGTTTCCGGACCTCGACGTCCGTGTAGTCGCGGGCCACCACATCGGCGATCTCATCCCACATGACTGCGGTGAACTGAAGCGCGTTCGACTTGGTGATGTGGGCAAGCCGCCTACGTCTCGTGCGAGCCAAGTCGAACGCGTACCTCAGGATGCGCTCCGTTGCCTTGCGGGTGAATATGGACGTCTGCAGGGCGACCTCGTCCGGCGTTCCCTCGTTCTGCCTGCCGCCCGCGCCCGAATACTCGCCTTCGGTATTCTCCCTTACGAAGAGGATGTCTACATCTTGCGGCCTGCGGCCCGTCAGTGGGGAATCGATCCCTTCCAGCAGGCGAATCGGGCGGACGTTCGCGTAGAGATCGAAGGCCTTGCGGATCTTGAGCAGTAGGCCCCAGAGCGAGACGTGATCGGGGACCTGCGGATCCCCGATCGCCCCGAGGTAGATCGCATCGAAGGCGCGGAGGGTCGAGAGACCATCTTGAGGCATCATCTCGCCGTGCTTGAGGAAGTAGGAGCATCCCCACGGAAACTCCTCCGTCTCCACCGAAAAACCAAACCGACGTCCTGCCGCCCGAAGCGCTTTGAGACCTTCCGGGATCACTTCCCGGCCGATCCCATCCCCTGGGATCACCGCAAGGCGGCAGCGCTTCACGGTGCGCTGCCTACAAGCATCGGCGTGAGGTCGCTGACCCGGTCGATCTGGCGGATGGACCACAGGTGCTCGAGGGCCGTCTCCGCCTGCTGAGAGGACATCACGAGGCCGGCGCAGTCCATGAACTTCTCCCGCAGGTCGTCGCGGCTCATCGGTTTCTTCGGATGGCCCTTCGCTTTGTCCGCGTACCCCGAGAGCCTGCGGCCGTCCTTGAGGGTGATGTCCACCTTCATGCGCATCTCGTTGTAGCCGAGCGCCTCGACCTCAGGATCCACGTAGACGTGCACGCGCTCCATGAGCGCCCTGGTCCGCGGCTCGCGGACCTTTTCGTCCACGAACTGCGCGATCCCCGCCCTGCGCTCCAGCACGCCGATCGCCATCTGGAATTGCAGCGAGAATTTCCCTTCCAGTGCTGTGGTAGGGCGCGGATAGATGAGCGCGTTCGGGACGTGGGAATTCACGCCTACGTCAATCCGCTCGACCTGGTCGGGCGTGATCTCGTGCTCGCGGACCAGGTCGAGCAACATGTCCTGTGCAGGATGGGACAGCGAGCCGGAAGGATAGGGTTTGATCGAGATGCCTGGTTCGCTGAAAAAGTACGGATTGCCGAGCTTCCCCTCGATCTTGGACGGATCGTACCCGCCGGCCGCGGCGCTGTAAAAGCCGCGCTTCGCCTCGAGGATGTCCTTGGCGGCCGTCCACCCCCGCCGGGCCAGCAGCACCGCGAACAGCCCGTTCTCCGCGGCGCGGCCTGCGTGAAACGGCTTGGTCATCGTGCCGAAATTCTCGCGCAGCCCCGCGCTCATACTGGCGGCGAGGCCGATCGCGCGC
>JAIBHM010000062.1 GCA_020028535.1 Armatimonadota bacterium
GCGTACGTCGTCCGGGTGGGACGCGCCGAGCAGCAGATCTCAGTCGTGGACGTGATGACAGGGGCGCACCGCCGGCTCACCACGGGCTACGCGCCGCACTGGTCTCCGGACGGCCGGCGCATCGCCTTCGTGGTCCCGCGGGTTGGAGACTCGCAGATTTACGTCATGAACAGCAACGGCACGGAGGTCACGCGCCTCACGCCAGCAGGCGCCAACATGCTCCCGACCTGGTCGCCCGACGGTCAATGGCTGGCCTACATCTCGGCCGGCAGCGGAGGTCTCGGACTCTACGTTGTCCCAGTGGACGCGGTGGAACTTCGACGGGCGCGTCGATGGGTAGCGGACGTCGCGGGCGATCTCAGCATGCTGCCGGTGTTCTCCTGGGGACCCTAGGCCGGTTCTTTCGGCTCAAGCAGCGGGACGTGTTCCCGGCACAATGGGCACTGTGAAGGTTCCCACGCCCGGACCTCCAGGCGGAGCAGCGCGTGCAACGGAACGCCGAGGTCGGTCTTCCCGCCGGATCGGTCCACCAGAACTGCGGCGCCGATGACGTGCCCACCTTGGGCGCGTACGGCTGCCATGACGTAGCCGATCGACCCGCCGGTCGTGAGGGCATCTTCCACAACGAGCGCCCGCTCGCCGGGCTGGAGGGAAAACCCACGGCGCAGGGTCATCGCGCTCGGGCCGGCCTGCTCCGCCCCGGCCTTCTTCGTCCCCGTTTTCTCGGCAAAGATAGCACGGGCGCTCAAAATCCGAGCCACCTCGTACGCGAGGATGATACCGCCGACCGCCGGCCCGACGACGACCTCAATCCTCTGGTCAGAGAACGGCCGCGCCATTGCCTCCGCAAGACGCGCCGTATGCGAGGGGTACTGCATCACCTGGGCGCACAGCAGGAACAGGTCGCTGTGCAGGCCGGAGGTGAGGCGGAAGTGCCCCCGGCGCACCGCGCCGCTCGCTTCGAGGATTTCCATAACTTCGTCAGGATGCATCGGCGGTCGAAGAACACCTACTTCGAACGCATCTGGCTTTCCTATCGTTACTTAAACCACCGATGAAGACATCCCGCCGGCTCGTTCTCGTCTCCGCCGCCCTCACGCTTCTCCTGCTCGTCGTGTTCGTCGTCCTGTGGCGGCGTGATGGCCCACAGGCATATCGGGGCCACGTGATCCTCACCACGGAACCCTGGACCTTTACGTCATGCGACTCCGCAATGGCCTCGCGCGTCCTGGACGCAACCGGACGGAGACTTGGCGAGATCATGAAGAGATTCGTGCCGCCGGAGGGGCCAGTCTACCTCGAGGTGCGCGCCCGGCCTCTGCGCTCCTCGCGGCTGGCGATATTAGCCATCCACTACGCTGCCCGAGAAACCCCTGGATGTCGCGACAACCTTCAGGGAATCATACTGCGGGCTCTGGGCACTGAGCCCTTTTGGGCCGTCACCGTCACGGCGCGTGAGATTCGATTCGAGGCGCCTGATGATCCAGGCCGGGTCGTCTTTCCTGCCGTCGAGCCGGAACGCCTGGGGGAGCGCCGCGTGTATCGCACGCGCAACGATCGAGGGGATCGCCTGGTCATCACCGTGCGCGAGCAGGCCTGCAGCGATGGGATGTCCGACGCCTACTACGGCCTGACGGCAGGGGTGGAGATCAACAACCGCGCCTACTCCGGTTGCGGTCGCCCTGGCTGGACAGAATAATCACGCCGGCGTCAGGTCACCCAGGATGACGGGCCGGCGCGCGCCTGTCGCCGCCGGAAGGTTCGAGGCCTCACCCCACGCGGTCAGCGCTCCGAACACTGCGAACGCGACGGCTTCCTTGAAATCGGGATCGAGGCCGAGTTCAGCGCTGCTGCGCACAGGAACCCCGCAGGCCTGCGCAATCATCCGTAACAACGTGCGATTGTGAACGCCGCCGCCGCTGGCGATGACTTCGTCCACCCGGCCCAGGAACCGCCGGTACGCGTCGGCGATACTGCGCGCGGTGAGCATCGTGACGGTCGCGAGCAGATCCGCGGTCGAGAGGCCCAGCTCGCGGCCACGGTCGAGGATGCGGCGCGCGTAACTCTCGCCAAACTTTTCCCGCCCTGTGGTCTTCGGAGGGGCCTCAGCATAGTATGGATCGTCCAGCAATTCCTCCAGGAGCGTGCGGCTCGCCGTTCCTTGCGCGGCCACGGCGCCGTCCTCATCCCGTGGACGTCCGGTGAGGACGCGCGCCACCCCGTCGATGAGCATGTTGCCCGGTCCCGTATCGAACGACCGCACAGCATCGGGCGCGCCCCCGGCGGGGATCCAGGTGACATTGCCGATTCCGCCGAGGTTCTGCGCGGCCCGAGAGAACGCCCGATCGCGGAGGACAAGATAGTCGAGATAGGAGACGAGCGGGGCGCCCTGGCCACCCGCGGCGATGTCGCGGGAGCGAAAGTTGCTGACGACCGGCAACCCCGTGCGCTCCGCGATCACGGCCGCTTCACCGATCTGAAGCGTGCTGTGCCCGGGGATGTGCCAGATGGTCTGGCCGTGAGAGGCGATGAGATCGCAGTCGGCCGCCGCCAGCCCTGCTCGTTCGATGGCGCCCAGCGCCGCTTCGGCAAACCACTCCGCGAGATCGACGTTGGCCGCGCACACGTCCGCAAGCGGCGCATCAGGGCGGCAGAGCGCCAGGATACGCTCCCTCTCAGGGGACGGGTACTCTCGCGTGAAGGCCGCGCGCGTCTGCACGGTGACGCCGTCGGGCCGCCGCGCCACCTCGACCACCGCGGCATCGATCCCGTCGATAGACGTTCCAGAAATGAGGCCCACGACACGCAGCGGGTTCGCCTTCGCCGGCCAGGCGGTCAGCGGCACCCTACTCCAGCGCCTTCCGGACGAACCCACCCGCGGACTCGAGCTTGCGGCGCGCGGCGGGCAGGTCGCAGCCGAGGGCGGCCATGACGATCGCGTGTTTCACCTCGCCGCCGGCCGCCTCGAGCGCCTCGGCGGCCTTGTCCCGAGAGACGGACGCCGCTTCGGCCACGATCCGCCTCGCCCGGTCCAGCAGCTTCCGGTTCGCCGGACGCATGTCCACCATGAGGTTGCTGTAGACTTTGCCGAGGCGCACCATTGCCGCCGTGCTGATCATGTTGAGGATCATCTTCTGCGCGGTGCCGGCCTTCATACGCGTCGACCCTGTCAGCACCTCGGGACCGACCACCGCGACGATAAGGACGTCCACGAGCGGCGCCATCGGCGTGCCCGCGTTGCCGGAGATCCCCACGGTGGCGGCGCGGAGACGCCGTGCCGTTTCGAGCGCGCCGAGCACGTAGGGCGTCCGGCCACTGGCGGCGAGGCCGATGACCACATCGTGCTCCCCCACCATCATCACATCGACGCTGCGGGCGCCGAGTGCGCGATCGTCTTCGAGCTCGGATGCTGCTTCCACCGGCACTCCTGCGCCGCCGGCTATGATGGCCTGAACAAGGCGCGGCTCGGTCCCAAACGTCGGCGTCCACTCCGAGGCATCCAGCGCGCCGATTCGCCCGCTGGTTCCGCTGCCCACATAGAACACCCGCCCGCCATCACGGATTCGCTGCGCGACGAGATCGACGGCCCTGGCGATCTCGGGGAGCGCCGTGCGGACCGCCTGGGCGACGCCCGCATCCTCATCGTTGATCAGCGCGACGACCTCGGCTGTGCTCATCATGTCAAGGCTAATCGAGCGCGGGTTTCGCTGCTCCGTCACAAGCGCCGCGAACTCATCTCGCGTGGCCATCACATCTCACCGGTTCCGGTCAGTGCCTCGAGGCGCGTCAGGAGATTTTCGTCGGGAGTGATCCCTTTCACCGTGAACGCCTTCCACACCGCACCACCCACTGGAGGAAGCCGGGGCAGCGTAAAGTGGGCCTGCGGGGAAGCCCTGCGCAGCGCGTCCACGAACGCCTCACGAATCGTCCCGTGCCCAAACAATCCGCCGGTCCCGGCGACCGCGTGCGGTCCCCTCAACTCCAGCGACCGCGCCACAGCCGCGGCGGCGTCGGCGAGGTCCCGGCACCCCTCCGCCACGATCTCTTCGGCCACACGATCGCCTTCAGCCGCAGCGTTCACGACGATTGGCGCAAGGGCAGCAATCCCGGCTGGTCCCATCGACCGGACCGCTTCGACGACCCGCTCGGCACGCTCGACGCCCAGCGCGGCGATCAGGCGCTCCGTGAGCGCGGTGCTGGGACCCCGGCCGTCGTGCGCGCGCATCACCGCGCCCAGCGCCCGCCGCGAAAGATCGTAGCCGCTCCCGGCATCGTCGATGAGGTGCCCCCACCCTCCGGCGCGCGCCTCGCGGCCTTCCACATTCCGGCCCCACGCCACCGATCCCGTTCCCGCAATCACGATGACGCCGGGCTGGCCGGGGAACGCGCCGTCGAGCGCAATCACGGCGTCCGCGTAGAGGTGGATCTCGCGGCCGGGCAGCGAGGCCTGCAGCGCACGTTGCAGGTCACGCCGCAAATCGGTGACCTCGATGCCGGCGACCCCGACGACGACGACATCGGGCGCGTGCCCGGAGGAAGCCGAGCGGATCGCGCGGGCGATCTCGGCCGCCGCGGGTTCCGCCCCTACGTTGTGCGGATTTGCCGGACCCGCCGCAGCCGAGCCCAGCAATCCCCACCCTTCGGCAACCGCCGCAGCACGGACCCTGGTGGCTCCGGCGTCAACGCCGACGAGGATCATCAGCGCAGCGCTCCCCGCACCGCCTGGTGAAATCGCGGACGGAACTCCTGGATCTTCGTGTTGTGGCCTCCCAAATGGACGCGGTTGGTGAGCAGGACAGCGATAAGGTCCTCATCGGGGTCGAGAGCCACGGACGTCCCGGTAAATCCCGTGTGCCCGAACGACCGGGGGCCGAGCGCATCGAAGAACGTGCCCTCATGGTGCAGCACCCATCCCAGCCCGCGTGGATACCCCGCCGCCCCGGCGCGCTGGTCGGAGATCGCCTCTTCAACTGTGGCGGAGGTGAGCATCCCGTCGGGCCGCAGCCACTGATACGCCATGGTCGCAACCTCCCACGCGGTCGAGAACAATCCCGCATGAGGCGCCACGCCGCCGAGCGCGTAGTGCGCGTTTCCATCGTGGACTTCACCAACTAACACATCGCGCCGCCATGAGAAGGTGAGGCCATCCGCTCCCACCTTTTCGCGCTCATACGTGTGTCCGGATTCCGTCGCCGCGCAGCGATTCCGCATGGGCGGGGGAGGATTGTACATCGTCTCGGTGAGACCCAGGGGGCCGATCACGGTCTCCTGAACGAGCTGGTCGATCCGCTTTCCCGTGAGACGCTCGAGGGATGCGCCGAGGAGGAGGATGCCGAGGTCCGAGTACTCGACGGTTGTCCCCGGATCGGCCGCAAGTGGTGTCGCGCAGATCTGTGCAAGAACGCTGTCCCGATCGCGCGCATGCAGGTAGAGCGCCGTCCAGGACGGCAACCCGGATGTGTGCGCAAGCAGGTGCCGTGGGGTCACGGAGTCCCGCATCCCACCGCTGAACTCGGGCAGGATCGAGTTGACAGGAGCATCGAGGTCCAGCCGCCCTCGTTCCCATAATGCCAGGCTCACGGGCAGCGCGGCGAGGACCTTTGTCAGCGACGCGAGATCGTAGATCGTGTTCGGTGCCGCGTTCCGCGGAGTGGGGGCGACCTGCGCAAACCCGCGCGCATCGTGACACCCGGCAACCCCGCCCCGGGCTAGCAGGATCGCCGCGCCGGGAAAGACGCCGTCTTCAATGGCCTCATCGATGAGGATCCCGAGCTCCAGCAGCCGGTGCGGATCAAGGCCGGCCTCGTCGGCGATGCCAGGTTGCAGCTTCGGGGCCGAGATCATGAGCTGACCCACGTCTGCCGCAGGCGGGGATCGAGAATCTCCTGCAGTGCGTCGCCAACAAGATTGAAACTCAACACCGCGAGCACGATGGCGAGGCCGGGGAACACCGTCGGCCAGGGGCTCAGCTCGATATAGTTGCGGCCTTCGCTCACCATCAGGCCGAGCGAGGGATAGGGCGGCTGCGTGCCGAGGCCTAGGAAGCTCAGCGCGGACTCGAACAGGATGGCGGTGGCCAGGTTGATCGTGGCCTGCACGAAGATCGGGGTGCTGATGTTGGGGAGAACATGCCTGGCGATGACCCGCAGCGTCCGCTGGCCGAGCGCGCGAGCCGCCTCCACATACGCGTGCTCCCGGACCACGAGCGTGGGTGCCCTCGCGATGCGGGCGAAGATCGGCACGTAGACGATGCCGATCGCCAGCACGGTCGTGAGCGTGCCGGCGCCAAGGACGACGACAATCGTGATCGCCAGCAGCAACACGGGGAACGCGAAGAGGATGTCCATCGCGCGCATCAGCGTGGTATCCAGCGCGCCGCCGATATATCCTGCCGACATCCCGAGCGCACTCCCGCACACGAGGGCGAATCCCACGGACATCACCGCAACCAGCAGCGACGTGCGGTATCCGAAGAGAACCCGGCTGAGCAGATCGCGGCCGAAGAAATCGGTGCCCAGCGCATACTTGCCGCCGGGCGGCGCAAACCGGTCGCTGGGATGCATCTCGGTCACCGGATAGGGCGCCAGATGTGGGGCCATGGTCGCCGCCGCTGCGATCGTCGCGAGGATAAGGAGCCCGACGACTGCCTTCGGTGAACGGCAGACGAGCATGAAGAGAGTGGCAGTTCGCGGCGCGGCGGGCCGGTAGGCTCGCACCGGCTTACGCGTAGCGTATACGCGGATCGAGGAAGACATAGATGAGATCCACGAGGAGATTGACGAGCACGAAGAGCGCCGTGACGACCAGCACGACGGCCTGGAGCACCGGGTAGTCCCGCTGCACGATCGCCTGCAGCCCCAATCGCCCCACCCCGGGGATGGCGAAGACCTGCTCGACCACGATTGCCCCGCCGAGCAAGTACCCTGCGACGATCCCGATAAGGGTCACCACGGGGATCAGCGCGTTCTTCAGCATATGCGCGCGCACGACGCGCCATTCGCTGAGCCCTTTGGCCCGGGCTACCTTTACGTACTCCTCTCGCCGCACCGAGACGAGCGACGCGCGCACCATCCGCGCAATCGCCGCGGCGTTGGGGATGGCGAGCGTGAGCGCCGGCAGGAAGAAGCCGCGCAGGTTGGCGAGGGGCGCGTCCAGCAGCGCCGTGTAGGTCAGCACTGGAAACCAGCGGAGGTACACGCTGAACAGCAGAATGAACATCGCGCCGACCCAGAACGCCGGGAGCGAAAGCCCGAGCAGCGTCAGCGTCTGCATCCCTGCGTCCGCCCACCGTGATGATGTGGTCCCCGCGAGCGTCCCCGCCGGGATGCCGATCAGTACCGCGAGCGCGATGGAGTACACGGCCAGCTCAATGGTAAAAGGAAGCGCCTCCGCAACCAGGGTGGTGATGGGCCGGCCGGTGCGCACCGACGTTCCCAGATTGCCGGTGAGCAGGCGGCCGAGCCACCGAGCGTACTGCACGTAGACCGGCCGGTCGAGCCCCAAATCCCTGCGGACGGCCGCCAGCTGGGCTGGGTCGGTGTTCTCAAATCCGAGGATCGCCTGAGCGGGATCGCCGGGGATGAGGTGCATCAGGGAGAAGACAAGCAGGGAGATGACGAACAGAACCGGGATCAGCAGCAGCAGGCGCTGCGCGAGGTATCGTTGCATCTCGCTGTTGTCATTGCGAGCGAAGCGAAGCAATCCCTCCTTGATCGTATCCGTGAGATCTGGGAAGGCAGCGCTCCACGCCGAGAGTCAGGGCAACTGGAGTCCGAACTTGGTCCGGACCGAGTGAATTACGAAGCCGCCACTGTGGGGATCGCGCGATCTCTCTCCTGAATTCAGGTTACCCTTCCGGTTGTATCTGTTTTCAGCGGACCTTTGCTCATGTCCAGCAGCACGAGCCGGTTTCCCCAGGGATCGCGTACAATGACGCAACGCCCGATTTTGATGTCGAAGGGAAAAACTTCGACGCGGCCACCTGCCGAAACAAAGTGTGCGGCAGCTGCGTCGACCGAGTCTACCAACCAGTCCACTTCGCTATAAGGCCGCTCGGTTTGCAGCACAAGTTCCGCGTCACTGCCCGGAAGCCGCAATCCGATCGCGTGGTCGTTGCGCCAGATTAGCTCGTGACCCAGCGTGTCGCGATAGAATTTCAACGCCGCGTCCAGGTCCGCGACCGAAAGCTGCACACAATCAACTTTCTGCAGTAAAGGCTTCAGGCCGCTCCCCCCACCTCTGCTCTCCACCACATCGGGCAGCGGGAATTAACGGGCGAGCCACGTCTCCGTCAACGGGAACATCGACCGGGTGGAGGTGAGCGTGAACCCGTTCACCGTCGTGCGGCCCACGGCGAACAGATCCGCGTACGCCAGGAACAGGAACGGCACCTTCTCCGCGATCGCCCGCTGCAGTTGCCCATAGATTTGCTGCCGGCGTGCCGGGTCGGCGGTGCCACGGGCCTGGTCCAGCAGCTGGTCGATCGCGGCATCCTTGAACTTGAAGACGTTCGTGCTGCCGGTGGAGTGGATGTGCCGGTACAGGTGCACGTCCGGATCGATGCTGCCGCTGTTCAACGAGACGAAGGTGTCGAACTGGCTTCCGCGCCACCGCGAGAGGAAGGTCGCGAAGTCCACCTGCTCGATTTCCACCGTGAAGCCCGCCGGGGCGAGCTGTTCCTTGAGCACCTGGGCGATCTGCACGGCCTCTGGCACGGTCGGAATCGGGAGCATCTTGATCGAGACACCGTTGGGATGGCCGGCCTCTGCCAGCAGCCGCCTCGCCCGCGCGGCATCGCGGCGGTAGTTCGGCAATTGCCGGGCGTCGACCGGCCGCCACTCGGTCAGTGTCGGCGGGATCGGTCCCGCGGCCTTGGCGCGTCCCGTGTACACGACCTGGACCAGCTGGTCGCGGTCGATGCCCAGGGCCAGGGCCTGTTTCACTCTGGCGTCGGCGAGGGGCGCGCGCTCATGCTGCACTCCCAGCAGGCTGTAGGTGAGGTCGGGCGTCGACATCACCCGTAGCTCGGCGACGTTGACCAGCGCCCGCGCCGCGGTAATGTCCACGCCGAA
>JAIBHM010000063.1 GCA_020028535.1 Armatimonadota bacterium
CGCTCGCCCGGGTCCATCTGATCGACAGCAAGCGGTCCGGCAAACGCACGCTCACTGAGGAAGGCATCGCGGCGCTGGGCAACGTGTTCAGGCCGTAGGGAGGGGACTCATGGCGGTCGACATATCATCCGCATCAGGTGTCTGGCAGGAAACGCTGCGCCGGATCGAAGGCCGGCTGACCAAGCCGAGCTTCGAGTCGTTCGTCAAGGCGATGGCCCCGGTGGCGCTGCATGGGGATGTCTTCGTCTTCTCCGTGCCGAGCCGTCTGGCCAAGGAGTGGGTCGAGACGCGCTACAGCGCGCTCATCCACGGCGCGCTGCGCGAAGTGCTGGCCCGGGCTGTGAGCATCCAGTTGACCGTGGCCGAGGACACTCCGCCGGCCGCAGCCGCCGCACCGGCCCCGGCCGCACAGCGCCTCCCGGACACCCTGCAGTTGAGCCCGAAGTACACGTTTGACACCTTCGTCATCGGCTCAGGGAACCGCTTTGCCCACGCCGCGGCGATGGCCGTGGCCGAAGCGCCGGCCCGAGCCTACAACCCGCTGTTCATCTACGGCGGTGTGGGGCTGGGCAAGACGCACCTCCTGCAAGCGATCGGCCACCACGTCACGCACAGCAAAGGCCTCAATCGCGTCGCCTACATCAGCAGCGAAAAATTTACCAATGAGCTGATCAACTCGATTCGCGACGACCGCACACTCGAATTTCGCACGAAGTACCGGAACGTGGACGTGCTGCTCATCGACGACATTCAGTTCCTCGCCGGCAAAGAGCGCACACAGGAAGAGTTCTTCCACACGTTCAACACGCTGCACGAGGCCAGCCGTCAAATCATCATCACCAGCGATCGGCCCCCCAAGGAGATTCCCACGCTGGAAGACCGGCTGCGTTCGCGGTTCGAGTGGGGCCTCATCGCCGACATCCAACCCCCCGATCTAGAGACGCGGATCGCGATCCTGCGCAAGAAAGCGGAGATCGACGGGATCAGCGTGCCCGACCAGGTCGCGGAGTTCATCGCGCAGCGCATCCAGTCCAACATCCGCGAGCTGGAGGGGGCGCTCGTCAGGGTTGTCGCCTATGCCAGCCTGACGCGTCAGGCGATCACGGGCGAACTGGCCGCGGAGATCCTCAAGGAGCTACTCCCGGCAGCGGCCAGCCGGCCGGTCACGATTCCGATGCTGCAGAAAATAGTGGCCGAGCATTTCGGAATCCGGATAGAGGAGATGCGCGCGAAGCGGCGGACCAAAGGCGTCGCCTTCCCGCGCCAGGTAGCGATGTATCTGGCCCGCGAGCTCACCGACGCCTCATTGCCGCGGATCGGCGACGAGTTCGGCGGCCGCGACCATACCACCGTAATGCACGCCTGTGAACGGGTGAAGGAAGCCCTGGGGCACGATCCACAGTTTGCGGTACGGCTGAAGAAACTTGTGGATACACTCCGCGCAGCCGAGTAGAATCCGGCCGTCCCTTGGACAACATGGGCACGCGGGGCAACCGTATCCAGAGGCTATACACACCCTATCTTCCTTGCTATCGTAGGCCACAGCGCGTCCATCCACATTATCCACAGCATTACTACTACTACGACGAAGTTAATAGTTATTAATCTTGGAGGCTAATACATGTGGGTAACCTGCTCCCAGGCATCGTTGCTCAAGGGAGTACAACTAGCAAGCCGGGCCGTCTCAACCCGCACCACGATGCCGATCCTCAGTTATATCCTCCTCGAGACAATGAAAAATGGAATCAGACTCACGGCGACGGATCTCGAGTTCGCGGTTCAAGTTGACATCGATGCCGAAGTCAGGCAAGGCGGCCAGGGGACATTACCAGCGCGGATCCTCTCCGAGATTGTGGGAAATCTTCCCGACGCGACCGTAGAGATCAAAGCCGAAGAGGATGCACACCAGGTGGAGATCACCTGTGACGCGAGCAATTTCGAGATTCTGGGTCTGCCGGCGGGAGATTTTCCGGCTCTGCCCAAATCCGACGGCAATGAGATAGGAGCGATCGATGCCGATATGCTGCGGACCATGGTGAGCCAGACGATTTTCGCCGTGTCTGCGGATGAAACGCGGCCGTTCTTGACCGGGGTGTACGTGACGATGGATGGTCCGGAAGTGCAGTTCGTGGCCACCGATGGCGGGCGGCTTGCGTTGCGTAAGACGGTTCTCGCCTCACCGGCGAAGCAGAAAGCCGGCGTGATCGTGCCGGCCAAGACGATGCAAGAGTTGATGCGAGCCCTGGGATCCGTCAACGGAGAAGTCCAGCTGGCGATGGCCGACAACCAGCTGCTGTTTACGGTGCCCGGGCTTCGCATCTACTCGCGTCTGATCAGCGGGCAGTTTCCGAACTACCAGCAGGTGATCCCGAAAGAATTCAAGCAGCGGATCCGCGTGCAGACCGGCCGCCTGCTCCGGGCAGTGCGCCGCGTGGCGATTACTGCGCGTGATTCCGCCAACGTCGTGCGGATGGCTGCGAAAGATAAGAAGCTGACGATCACGTCGAATACCCCTGAAGTCGGGAAAGCGCGCGAGGAGGTCGAGGTGGCCGCGGACGGGGACACGATTGAGGCGGCCTTCAATGCCCGTTACCTGATGGACTGCCTGAGCAACATCGACGCCGATGAGCTGGTCTTCGAGCTGACCGGACCGCTCAGCCCGGGTGCGATCCGCCCCGCCGGGCACAGTGACTATGTGTACGTCCTCGCCCCCGTCAGGGTGTACGGCTGACGGCACGCGAGATCGCCATCCGCTCCGAGGCGATTGACCTGGGCGCGCTGCTGAAGCTGGCGCAGGTAGCATCAACGGGGGGAGAGGCGAAGCAACTGATTCAGCAAGGCCGCGTCACGGTGAACGGCGCGATCGAGCACCGGCGCGGCCGCCGGATCCGTCCCGGCGATCGAGTTGAGGCCGCCGGACAGCTGCTCGTCGTGACGCGCCCGGCCTGAACGAAGATGCGTCTCACCCATCTCCGCCTGGTCCAATTTCGCAATCACCGCCACACCGATGTCGCCCCCGGTCCGGGGGTAACGCTGTTTGTGGGCGGCAACGCGCAGGGGAAGTCGTCGCTGCTCGAAGCAGTGCAGGTGGCGGCCACCGCGCGCTCGCCCCGCGCGCGCCACGATGCCGAGATGATCACTCTTGGCGCTGACTGGGCCCGCGTGCGGGCCGCGGTTGAGCGCGGCGGCCGGGACGAGGAGATTGACGTCGCGTTCCGGCGCGAGGACCCGGCAACGGGCGGCCGCGTTGGCCGGAAGATCCGGGTCAACGGAGTCCCAACCCGGCGCGCAGAGTTGTTCGGCCACCTGCTGAGCGTGCTGGCTGGCCCCAACGACACAGAAATCGTGACCGGCGGGCCGCACTTCCGGCGGCGCCTGCTAGACCTGCTGCTCGCGCAGGTGAGTCCTTCCTATTACTACACGATCTTGCGATATGCCCGCACGGTGTTGCAGCGAAACCGCCTGCTGCGCACGCGCAGCGCGCAAGGTCTCGATGCATGGGATGAGCAGATCGCATCTCTCGGCGCCGTGATAACCGTTCGCCGGAGGGACATGGTCGCGCGGCTCGCGGCGTTCGGCGCCCCGATTTACGATGCCCTCAGTCTGGGACGTGAGCCGCTCGACCTGGAGTACCTGCCGTCGTTGCGCGGTGGGGACGAGCCTGCTCTGACGACGTTCGCCCGCGAGGCCCTGGCGCGCCGGCGGCCGGAAGAACTCGCCCGTGGAATCACCCTGGTCGGACCCCACCGCGACGACCTCTATCTGGGCGCGGGCGGCCGGGACCTGCGGACGTTCGGATCCCGCGGGCAGCAGTTGACGGCGCTGCTGGCAGTGCGGCTGGCGGAGCGCCGGGTGTTGTGGGAAGAGACCGGGGAGGAGCCGGTGATGTTGTTCGATGACGTGCTCCTGACGCTGGACGAGGAGCGTCAGGCTTACCTGATGGACTGTATGCGTGGGGTGCAGGTCATCATGACCGTGACCACCCTCGCCCTCATCGGGGCGCGGGCACCCGATGCCACTGTCTTTCGCGTCGAGGCAGGAATGGTGGCGGCGGAACGTGCTCACCTCTCTTAGGGCTATTCTCAAGGGAGCGGCCCGCGCGCTTGGGGTTGAGCGGGCGGCGTATGCGGCCCTCATCGAGGAAATGTGGCCCGAGATCGTAGGGGCTACGGCTGCGGCTCACAGCCGCCCCGCGGGGCTCCGCGGCGGAGTGTTGCTGGCCGAAGCGGAAGCCGGGATGTGGGCGCAGGAGTTATCGGCCCAGCGGGGGCGCTACGCGGCGGAGATCAACCGCCTGCTCGGCGTCCAGGCGGTGACGGAAATCCGATTCCGGCAAATTGCCGGTTGGATTGCCCGGGAGAGATTACCGGGAAACGGGGAAACCGAGGGTACTGAGGAGCTCTCCGCGGAAGAGATCGCGGCCGTCGACCTGGCTGCTGAGCAGATCGCCGACCCTGAGGTTCGGGAGGCGGCCCTCAAGGCCATGCTGAGCCAGGCGAGATGGAGGAAACGGATTGTACGTCCACCTGGGCGGTGAAATAGTCGTGCCCGTCCTGGACGTCGTCGCGATCCTGGACGTACGCCTGGTCGGGAGCTCAGAAATCAACCGGGAACTGGTGGACAGGGCCGTCGCAGAGAAGCGTCTCAGGGGGGGTGGGTTGACCCCCGACTGCAAGGCGCTCGTCGTCACCAAGCAGGGAACCGTCTATACCTCCGGTATTTCCGCCCCAACCCTGGCAAAAAGGATGACGCATCTGCAGCAGAGCGCGAACGCGTGGGAGGCCGAAACATAAGGCTGGATGCGGGTTTTTCGCGTTGACAGGGCGAATTTTGGCGTGATAAACTAGGTTGTGCGGTTCCGCAGGCAGAAGAAAGCCTTCGGGGAGGGGCGCAGCGAACATGCGCTCCTCCCTGCATGTTACACGGGGGCACCAACACACTAACCTATGGGCGAGGAACACGAGATGGCGACAAACCAGGCAACAACCCCCTACGGCGCCGAGCAGATCCAGGTCCTGGAGGGGCTCGAGGGCGTCCGCAGGCGCCCTGCCATGTACATCGGGAGCACCGGGCCCGATGGGCTGCATCACCTCCTGTTTGAAGTCGTCGACAACTCGGTCGACGAGGCCCTGGCCGGCCGCTGCGACGAGATCGACATCATCCTGCACAAGGACGGCAGCGCCTCGGTCATCGACGACGGCGCCGGCATCCCTGTTGACCCCATCCCCAAGATCGGCAAGCCGGCGGTCGAGGTCGTGCTGACGACGCTCCATTCCGGCGGCAAGTTCGGAGGCGGCGGCTACAAGATCTCCGGCGGTCTGCACGGCGTCGGCGTCTCCGTCGTCAACGCGCTCTCTGAATGGCTCGAGGTCGAAGTCTGGCGCGACGGCAAGGCGTGGAAGCAGCGCTTCGCCCGTGGGAAGAAGACCGGGTCGCTGCAGGAGGGCGGCTCCACCCGCAAGACCGGGACGCGAGTCACCTTCAAACCGGATCCCGAGGTGATGACCGCGCTGACGTTCGAGGTCGAGGCGATCAGCAAGCGGTTCGATGACATCGCCTACCTGAACAAGGGCCTGATCATCCGGCTCAAGGACGAGCGCGCCGGAACGGAGCAGACGTTCAAGCACGCCGGGGGGATCGTCGAGCTCGTCGGGGGCATCAACCGCAACAAGAGCAAGCTCAGCGACGTCATGCACATGCTCAAAGAGCGCGACGGCACCGAGATCGAGATCGCGCTCCAGTACAACGAAGGCTACCTGGAGCACACGCTCACGTATGTCAACACGATTCCGACCACTGAGGGCGGCACGCATCTCGCCGGCTTCCGCTCCGCGCTGACCCGGGCCATCAACGATTACGCGCGCCGCAGCGGCATCCTGAAGAACGGCGAGGTCACCCTCACCGGCGATGACGCGCGCGAGGGCCTCACCGCCGTGGTGAACCTGAAACTCCCCGAGCCGCAGTTCGAGGGGCAGACTAAGACCAAGCTTGGCAACACTGAAGTGAAGGGTCTGATCGAGTCAACCTTCGGCGATTGGCTCGAAGAGTGGCTGCACACGCACCCCAGCGACGCGAAGCGCATCGTGAACAAGGCGGTCACCGCAGCCCGGGCCCGTGAGGCTGCGAAGCAGGCGCGCGATCTCGTGCGCCGCAAGGGCGCCCTCGAAGTGTCCACCCTGCCCGGCGTGCTGGCGGATTGCGCCGAGCGCGACCCGGAGAAGTGCGAGATCTACATCGTGGAGGGGCCCAGCGCGGGCGGCTCGGCCAAGCAGGGCCGCGACCGCCAGTTCCAGGCCATCCTGCCCATCCAGGGGAAGATCCTGAACGTGGAGAAGGCGCGCGAGGACAAGATGGTCTCCCACGAGGAGATCCGCGCCATCATCACTGCGCTGGGGACCGGATTCGGCGAGTCGTTCAAGTTCGACGAGCGCCGCTACGAGCGCGTCATCATCATGTGCGACGCGGACGTGGACGGCAACCACATCCGGACACTGTTGCTGACGTTCTTCTACCGCTACATGCGGCCGCTGATCGAGCACGGCAAGGTGTACATCGCCCAGCCGCCGCTGTACCTTGTGAAGAATGGCAAAGAGCGCCGCTACGCCTACTCCGACGAGGAACGCCAGGTCGTCACCAAGGAAGTCGAGCGCAAGGGCGGCAAACCCGAGGTGCAGCGCTACAAGGGCCTCGGCGAGATGAATCCGGAACAGCTCTGGGAGACCACGATGGATCCACAGACGCGCACGTTGCTGCGCGTGGAAGTGGAGGATGCGCAGGCCGCCGACGAGATCTTCACCACGCTGATGGGTGAAGAGGTCGAACCGCGCCGCGCTTTCATCGTCAAGTACGCCCGCGAAGTCCGCAATCTCGACATCTAGGAGTAGCCCGAATGGCCTTGTCTGACGAAAGCCGTATTTTTCCGCAACCGATCGAGAAGGAGATGCGCACCTCCTATCTCGACTACGCCATGTCCGTCATCGTCAGCCGCGCCCTGCCGGATGTGCGCGACGGGCTGAAGCCCGTGCAGCGGCGCATCCTGTTCGCGATGCTGGAAGCCGGCCTGCGGCCGGACCGTCCCTATCGGAAGTCCGCCGCGGTGGTGGGCGACGTGCTGAAGAAGTACCATCCGCACGGCGACGCACCGGTGTACGAGGCGCTCGTGCGTATGGCGCAGGGGTGGTCGCTCCGGTATCCGCTTATCGACGGGCAGGGCAACTTCGGGAGCATCGACGGCGATCCCCCGGCGGCGATGAGGTACTCCGAGGCGCGTCTCACGCCGATCGCGATGGAGTTGCTCGCCGACATCGACAAAGACACTGTGGACCTGGTTCCCAACTACGACGAATACGAGCGCGAACCGGTCGTGCTGCCGTCCAAAGTCCCGCATCTGTTGATGAACGGCGCCGCGGGAATCGCCGTGGGCATGGCCAGTAACATCCCGCCGCACAACATTGGTGAAATTATTGATGGCCTCATCGCGATCATCGATGAGCCCGAGACCGACAATGACGCGCTCATGAAGATCATCAAGGGGCCGGACTTCCCCACAGGGGGGCAGATCGTAGGCCGGGACGGCATCAATGCGGCCTACACCACGGGCCGCGGCAGCATGATGGTGCGGGCCAAGACGGAGATCGAGGAGCTCCGGGGTGGGCGGACCGCGATCATCATTACGGAGATCCCGTTCCAGGTGAACAAGTCCGCTCTCATCGCCCGCACCGCCGAGCTCGTCCGCACCAAGAAGCTCAACGGCATCAGCGATCTACGCGACGAGTCCGACCGGCGGGGCATGCGCATCGTGATTGAGCTGCGCCGCGACGCCAATCCACAGATCGTGCGCAACCAGCTGTTCAAGCACACGCAGATGCAGACCACCTTCGGCGCGAACATGCTGGCGCTGGTCGGCGGCGTGCCGCGCACGCTGGGACTGAAGGACATGCTGGTCCATTACCTCAACCACCGCCGCGAAGTTGTGAAGCGCCGAACGCAGTTCGAGCTCCGGAAAGCCGAGGAACGCGCCCATATCCTTGAAGGCTACAAGATTGCGATGGACGCGCTCGACGAGGTCATCGCGCTGATCCGCAAGTCGAAGGACGTGCCCGCCGCGCGCGCCGGCCTGATGAAGCAGTTCAAGTTGAGCGAGCGCCAGGCGGACGCCATCCTCGAGCTGCAGCTGCGCCGGCTGGCCCAGTTGGAGCGCGAGAAGATCGAGGACGAGTACAAGCAGCTGGTCAAGGACATCGCACGGTACCAGGAGATGCTGAAGGACGCCACGTCGGCACGTCCGCGGTTGATCATGGCGGCCATTCGGGCTGAGCTGCTGGACATGAAGGAGAAATACGGCGACGAACGCCGCACGAAGATCACCAGCCGGGAGGCGGAGGAGTTCGAGGCGGAAGACCTCATTCCTGACGCCGACGTGGTGATCAGCCTTACGCACAACAACTACATCAAGCGCCAGCCGCTGGAAACCTACCGCCTGCAGCGGCGCGGCACCCGCGGCATGCAGGGCACGGGCATGAAGGAAGAGGACTACGTGGAACAGGTCGTTGCCACCACCAACCACGCCTTCCTGCTGCTGTTCAGCGACCGCGGCAAGGTCTACCGGATGAAGGCGCACGAGGTGCCGGAGTCCGGGCGCACCGCGCGCGGGACGGCGCTGGTCAACCTGCTGGCTCTGGCCCAGGGCGAGCGGATCAACGCCATCGTCTGGCTCCGCTCGTTCGAGGATGAGGGCAGCATCTTCATGGCCACCAAGCGGGGGATCGTGAAACGCACCGGACTGATGGAGTTCATCAACGCCAAGCGGGCCGGGATCTTCGCCATCACCTTGGACCGCGACGACAGCCTGGTTGGGGTGCGGCTCATCGCCCGGGACACCGAGATGGTCCTGGGGACCCAGCATGGCAAGGCATTGCGATTCAAGGCCGGCCAGGTGCGGGAGATGGGCCGCTCCGCGCACGGAGTCACCGGAATCCGGCTGCGCAGCGGCGACGCGGTCGTGGGCCTCGCGGACGCTAAGGAAGGCAGCACCTTGCTCAC
>JAIBHM010000064.1 GCA_020028535.1 Armatimonadota bacterium
GACCTCATCGCCGAAATCATGGGCCGGCACAGCAACCTCATTCTGGTGCAAGGCGGTCTCATCGCCGGCGCGCTCAAGCTCGTGCCCCGCGCGAAATCCTCGGTGCGTGAGGTCTTGCCCGGACTCCCCTATGCAGCGCCGCCGCATCCCCGCCCTACTCCCGTGGAGCTTACGCGGCAGGGACTAGAGGAGTTCCTGGCGGCGTCGGCGGAGCCGCTCGGCAGGATGCTCGGCACCCGGATCCTTGGACTGAGTCCGACGATAGCGGTGGAGGTGGCTACCCGCGCCGGATGCGACGCCGATGCCGCCGCCGGGCAGCAGGGCGGCGCTATCGATCGGCTCTGGGGGGCGCTGCAGGATCTCGTCACCGTCGTGCGCAGCCAGGACTTCGCGCCGGTACTCTACGTGGATGGTGAAAACGTACGCGGGTACGCGCCCTTCCACCTGACGCATGTGACCGGTCTCCGCGCGGTCCTGGTTGAGACGATGAGTGAGGCCGTTCACCGCGCCACGGCGCATCTGAACGCCCAGGCGGAGCTGGACGAACGACGAGTAGGCCTGATCGGCGCCGTCCGCACTCCGCTCTCCAAGGTGATGCGGACCGAGGCCGACCTACGGAAGGGACTCGAGGAAGCGGCGCAGAGCGAGGCCACCAGGCAACGCGGCGAGCTGCTCCTCGCCTACGCGTCGCAAATCCCACCGGGGTCATCGACGGCGACGGTCCCCGGATATGATGGAACGCCGCTGGAGATCCCACTCGATCCGACGCTCACACCGATTGAGAATGCGCGCAAACTCTTCCAGCGGTACACGAAGATCCGCAAGGCCCGGCCGGCGCTCGAGGAGCGCTTGCGTGCGGCCGAGGAGGAGCGGCAGTATCTCGAGTCCGCGCTGACGATGGCCGACCAGGCCACGTCACAGGATGATCTCGAGGCGTTGACGCGCGAGCTCGTTGCCGAGGGCTACCTGCGGCGCAGACCGCGGGCCGCCCGCCGGGCTGCGTCGCCGAAGCCCCGGAGCTACACGCTCGATGGCGGGGCGGTCGTAGTGGTCGGGAGGACGAACCAGGACAACGACCACGTCACGTTCAAAGTTGCCCGGCCGGAAGACCTGTGGTTCCATGCCCGCGGCGTCCCCGGGGCCCACGTCGTGCTCCGGGCCGGCGCAGAGCATCCTACGGCAGAGGAGATCGAGCGCGCGGCGTCAATCGCGGCCTGGTTCAGTAAAGCGAGGGGGGCATCGGCCGTGCCGGTCGACTACACGGCGCGCCGGCATGTGCGCAAGCCGAAGGGGAGCCGGCCGGGATTGGTGGTGTATGAGCGGGAACGCACAATCCATGTGCGCCCAGAACTTCCTTAAGCGGGTTCTTCGATCACGACCTCGTCCACCCCGTCGATCTCCGCCAGCCTGACGGCGACGTGCTCGCGGGATGATGTCGGCAGGTTCTTGCCGACGTAATCGGGACGGATCGGCAGCTCTCGATGGCCGCGGTCGACAAGCACGGCCAGCTGGATCGTAAATGGCCGCCCCAGGGCGATGAGGCCGTCCAGCGCCGCGCGCACCGTGCGGCCGGTGAAGAGGACGTCATCCACCAGGACGATTGTCCTGTCCGCGACCTCGAACGGCAGAGCGGCAGGGCGCTCGGCATGCGCGCGGTCGGCGCGGTCGTCCCGGTACGGGCGCGCATCCAGGACGCCCACCGGCACCCGGACGCCCTCGATTTGCTCGATGGTCGCTGCGAGCCTGCGCGCCAGCGGGGCTCCACGAGTCTCCACCCCCACGATCGCCATCTGCTGGGCGGACTTGTTGCGCTCGAGGACCTCGTGCGCCATCCGTACCAGAGCGCGGCGGATCGCGTCGGCATCCATGACCTTGGCTTTTTCGCGCATCGGCGAACTCTTCATCTTCTTCTGTCTCGGGTGGTTCGGCGGCTCGCACCGGCGCTACCTGCCCGGGCCCGTGCCACCGCATCAGCGAAATCAGGCGGCGGCGCCGCCTCGAACGCCATCTCGCGTCCTGAGTCGGGATGACGGAATTGCAGCCGGAACGCGTGCAGCGCCTGGCGCCCGATGCCGGGGTCGCCTCTGCGGCCGCCATAGACGGGATCGCCGACGACGGGGTGCCCGAGATGGGCAAAGTGCACGCGAATCTGGTGGGTGCGGCCGGTCACGAGATTCGCTTCCACCAGAGTGGCGTCCGGCAGCCGCTCCAACACGCGGTAGCGGGTCATCGCCGCTCGCCCTCGAACCACGACCGCCATCCGCGTCCGGTGCTTTGGATGCCTGCCGATCGGGGCCTCGATGGTCCCCTCACCCTGTCGCACGATCCCGTGCACCAACGCAAGATACGTCCGGCGCACGGTGCGTGCGGATACCTGCTCCTGCAGCGAGCGGAGCGCGCCCTCTGTCTTCGCGACGACGAGCAACCCGGAGGTATCCTTGTCGAGCCGGTGCACGATGCCCGGACGCAGCCCGCCGCCCAGCGTGAGCAGCTGAGGCACGCGGGCCGCGATGGCGTTCACCAGTGTCCCGGAGGACCGTCCGGCCCCGGGGTGCACCGTGAGCCCCGCGGGCTTGTTGATGACCAGGAGCGCCTCGTCCTCGTGGACGACATCGAGCGGGATGTCTTGCGGGGTCAACGCCACCGGTGGGCGCGGCGGGATGGTAATCTCGACACGCTGGCCACGGCGCACTTTCGCCGCCGGCTTCGCGGCTGCGCCGTCAAGCCGTACGTGGTCTGACTCGATCAACTGCTTGATGCGGGAACGCGAGAGCGCGGGCAGATGCGCGGCAAGAAAGGCGTCGAGGCGGAATCCCTCGTGACCGGCATCAACAAAATATGTATGGTGTTCCGTCTTAGACCGCCGGCGGCATCTCGGGCGGCGCGGCAGATTGCACCGGGGGTTCCGGGGCGCGCGCCCTCGAGACCAGGAGCAGCCCGACGAGCGCAATCATGGCCACCGCCGCATTCACGACCTGCCCCAGCGTGAACAGCGTCCCCAGAAGGGGCGGGCTTTCCACGAAGAACTCTACGGCCACCCGGCTCACCGCATGCAGCAGCAGCCACAGGAAGAACAGTGTGCCCGGCGGGGGCTGGAGTTTCTCCTGCGCCCGCAACACCGCGTATGTGCCCAGCGCGCCGAGCATCAAGTAGATCTGCGTCGGATGCCGGCGGTCAAGGAACATCTGCACGCCCCACGGCACGCCTGTGGGCCGGCCGATGTACAGCCCGTGCAGCAGCGCGCCGACCATGGCCACCGCGTACCCGAGCGCGAGTGCCGGCGCGAAGACATCGACAAACTTGCCGAGTGGGATGCGGAACAACCTCGCGTAGAGGGCGGCAACCATGAGCCCGCCCACCAGCGCCCCATAAAACGTCAACCCGGAGTCTTTCCAGATCGTCACGATGCTCAGCGGGGCTCTGGCAAACGCCGGGAAGTTCACGGCCACGTAGCCCAACCGGCCGACCACGATACCGCCGATGATCATGTACAGGGCGATGTCCAGCATCCGGGAAGGATCGATCCCCACTGCCTGCCCACGGCGCCGGGCTAGTGCGATGCCGACGAGAAACGCGAGCAGCAGGAACAGACCGAATGATGAGATTGGAAAAGGGCCTAGCTGGATGAGGATCGGCTTCATCGATCACCCCGGATCAGTGTGAAGATCAGCAGGCCGGCCCCGGCGGTCACCGCGAGGTCGGCCAGGTTGAAGACCGGCCAGACGTGGACGTCGATGAAGTCGACGACGGCGCCCACGCGCACCCGGTCGATCAGGTTCCCGATGGCCCCGCCGCTCACCAGTGCAAGCGCCGATTGCGTCAACGGGCGGCGCGACCATCGCGATCTATTGTAGAAGAGCAGGAAAAGCAGGGTCAAGGCAATCAGCGCGGGCACAAGCAGCGGAATCCCGCCAAGCAGGCTGAAGGCGATGCCACGGTTGTGCACATGTGTGAAGGCCAGGAACCCGGGGATGACCGGAACCGAACTCCCCAGGGGGATGCGCAGGGCCAGCAGGAGCTTCGTCGCCTGATCGGCGGCGATCACCGTCCCAAGGACGGCTAGCGCGCGCCGTTGGTCTTCTCTTCCAGTTCTTTGCAGCGAATGCACAGCGTCGCAAACGGCAGCACCCGCAGCCGGGCGACGTCGATCGGATCACCGCACCGCTGGCAGATGCCGTACGTCCCCTCTTCCATCCGCCCGAGGGCCTCCTCGACCTGCGCCAGCATCTGCTGGACGCTGCTCTCCAGCGCGAGGCCCTTCTCACGCTCGAACGTGCTGCTGGCGACGTCGGCGAGATCTTCGTCGTAGCCGCCCCCAATATCCATCCCCACCTGGTCCTCGACCTCGGGGGTGTGTTCCTCCATCGCCTCGAGCTCTTCGAGGAGGCGCGTGCGCTCGTCCTCGAGCAGCCTCCTGAATTCGGCCAGCTCCCGCTTGGATAGTGACCTGGCCTTGACCTTGGTCTTCGCTGCCTTCTGGCCGCGCGACGGGCCGAGGCGCGTACGGCGAAGTTCGGTCTTCGCCTTGGCCGATTTGGCGGTCCTGGATGCCATACATCGCCCTCCAGACGTCAACTGCAATGGTTCCGGGGGTCCACCGGCTGGTGAACTGACGGTTAGTGTAGCGAATGACCTAGTCTATGGCAAGACCTAGCGCTGGCTCAGCACTTCGGCTTCCCTCGCCGCGCGCACAGCGGCCCGGGCGAGGATGAGGTTGCTGTCCAGCAGCGGCACAGAAACGTCCTGCGCTCGCAGCACGTAGGGCAACTCGGTGCATCCCAGCACGACCGCCTGACCCCCGGCGGTGATCAGGCGCTGCGCAACCTGGGCGAGGCCGCGCGTGATGTCGGCGCCCATCTGGCCCGCTTTGACGCCATAGATGGCCCGGTTCACGACATCTTGCCCGGCGGCATCCGGCGCCAGCACTTCCACGGCGACCCGCTCGAACGCCCGGTGGTACAACCGGGCGGCAACCGCCGCCCGTGTGGCGAGCACGCCGACTCGGCGCAGACCCGGAACCTCGGCCTGCGCCGCCCTGCTGACTTCCTCCATAATGTGGAGGACGGGAATGCTCACCGCAGCCGCAATGCGATCGTAGAACGCGTGGGCCGTGTTGCATGGAATGACGATCAGGTCCGCGCCGGCGGCCTCGAGGTTCCTGGCCGTGGCCACCAGAGCGGGCGTTGGATCTTCACCGTCGCCCAGGATAGCGGGCGAGCGGTCGGGGATCTTCGGATTGTTGTCGATGATGACCCGCAGGTGATCCTGATCCCGCTGCGCGGGCGTCAGGCGGAGGATTTTCTCAAACAAATCGAGCGTGGCCCAGGGGCCGAGGCCGCCAAGCACGCCGATGACCTTCTCTGTCACAGTTGTATCCCGCAAATCACGGTGATCGACAGCGTCCTGTGATTCTGTTCTGCCCGCGGGTCTCCTTCCGGAGTCCCTCAGCGTGACGTTCGACCTCTCTCGGGCTCGATGCTCAGGCGGATATTTACCCCGTCCAGCCTGACCTCTCGAGCTGTCCCCTTCGAGGGCAGCCCGGCCCGCAGCTCGGATGTGAGCGTCTCGCGCATAATGTAGTCGCGGTGCGCCTGAAGGACCGGCTCGAGGGGGCCTTCATAGTGGAGGACGATCCGATCATCCACCGCCAGGTCAGCGTCCTTCCGAAGCGTCTGCACCTGGTGCACCAGCTCACGCGCCTGCCCTTCCAGGACGAGTTCGGGGGTGAGATTGGTCTCCAGGATGGCGAACTCCCCGCCCGCGCCCTCGGCCGCGTAGCCTCGGGTCTCGTGCATGCGCGGCTCAATGTCGTCGTGCGACAGCACGACGTCCTGTCCGTCCACGGAGAGGGTGAGTCTACCATCCCGCCTCAATGCCTCGAGCGCGGCGACAGGATCGACGGCGCGGAGGGCGCGCGCAATATCCTGGACCTTCGCGCCGTGCTTTGGGCCCAGGACGTCGAACCGCGGCTTCACCTCAAAGGTCACGTAGCGGCTCGGGTCGTCCACGAAGCGGACCGCTTTGACGTTGAGCTCGTCGGCCAGCACCTCGAGCAGCTCCTGGTGATCCCGCAGGCTGCGAGACTTCGTCACCAGCAGCACGGCCGGAAGCGGCTGGCGGACTTTGATCCTGGCGTGCCCGCGGGCGGCCCGCCCCAGGGCCACGAGCGTGCGCACCGATTCCATGGCCGTCTCCAGCTCTTCGTCCATCAGCGCTGCCTCCAGCTCGGGGAAATCCGCCAAGTGGACGCTGGCCGGCGCGCGCGGCTCGACCGCCCGAACAAGATCCTGGTAAATGCGTTCGCAAAGGAACGGGGTGAACGGCGCCATCGTCAGCACGAGCGTGCGCAGCACGCGATACAGTGTGTAGTAGGCGGCCCGCTTATCGTTGTCGTCCTCGCTCTTCCAGAACCGCCGGCGCGAGCGGCGCACGTACCAATTGGAGAGGTCGTCGACAAACGCCTCGATCGGCCGGCTGCTGCCTTGCGGGTCGTAGTCGTCCATGTGCTCCCGTACGGTGGCGACGAGTCGCTGCAGCCGGGAGAGAATCCAGCGGTCGAGGGTCGCCAGCTGCGGCGGCGTGCGCAGAAGGTCGCCCATTTCGAAACGTTCCAGGTTCGCGTAGGTCGTGAAGAAGGCGTACACATTCCACAACGGGATGAGAAAGTGCCTGCGCGTCTCGTCCAGCACGCCGTAGCCGAAGTTCAGGTTTGCCGTCGGGTTCTGGATGCAGTACAACCAGCGCATCACGTCCACGCCGGCCCGGTCCGCCGCCTCATTGAACTCGATGGCGTTGCCCTTGGACTTGTGCATATCCTCCCCACGCTCGTCGCGCACCAGGGCGTAGCCCAGGCACGTGCGGAATGGCTCCTGGCCGGCCAGCACCGTGGCCATCACGAGAAGCGAGTAGAACCAGTTGCGGTACTGGCCCGGGAAGCTTTCGGTGATGAAGTCCGCCGGGAACCACTGCCGCCAGTAGTCCGGGTCGGTGCGGTATCGGAGGGTACTCATCGAGACGATGCCGGCATCCAGCCACGCGTTGCCGACGTCGGGGATGCGCGCGGCGACCGAGCCGCAGTTCGCGCAGCGGATCTTCACCGCGTCCACCCACGGGCGGTGCGGGCTGTGCCCCTCGAACTCTTTCCACCCCTCCACTGCGCGCTCGCGCAGCTGCTCCTGTGAGCCAATGACATCGAAGGTGCCGCAGGACGCGCACTCGTAGATCGGCAGCGCCAACCCCCAGTACCGCTTTTTGCTGATCATCCAGTCGTGCATGTTCCGCAGCCAGTCCAGTTCACGGTCCAGTCCAAACTCTGGGATCCACTTGACCCGTTTCGTCATCTCCATGAGATCCGCGCGCAATGGATCCATGCGGATGAACCATTCATCGACCAGACGGAAGACCAACTCGGTTCCGCAGCGCCAGCACACCGGATAGCGGTGCTTGTATTTCTCAACCTTATAGAGCCGACCGATCTTCTTCAGGTGATCGATGATCGGCTGGGCCGCCTCGTCGGTCCGCATTCCAGTAAGCCAGTCGAAGCCCTCGATGAACACGCCGTTCTCGTCGATTGGGGCGATGACGGGCAGGTGGTGTTCTTTGCTGAGGGCAAAGTCCTCAGCGCCGCAACCCGGCGCGATGTGGACAATCCCCGTGCCTTCCGCGGAAGTGACGTCCGTCCATGGGATCACCCGGTGTTGGACCCCCCGCTGCGCAGTCAGGTTTTCGCGGGCTGTGTCGAACGGCCCATGGTAGCGCCACCCGACCATTTGCTCCCCAGGGAGGCGCTCCACGACAGTGTAGTCGCCCCGCAGGACGCCAACCGCCCCTTCCTCGAGGTAGAGCTCCTCCGCTCCCTGCTGGACGCGGACATACGTGAGACCCGGATGCACCGCGGCGGCGACGTTGCTCGTGAGCGTCCACGGTGTGGTGGTCCACACGAGCAGCGAGTGCGTCGGCCGATCCACGAGCGGGAAGCGCACGAAGACGCCCGGGTGGGTGATCTCCTGGTACCCCTCCGTGACGATCTCCTGCTCGCTGATTCCGGTCGCGCAGCGCGGGCACCAGGGCATCACGTCGTGGCCCTTGTAGACCAACCCGCGCTCGTGGCACCGTCGCAAGAACCCCCAGATCTGATAGTTGTTCTCGTCGGAGAATGTGAAGTACGAGCCGCCGAGTTCCGGATCGCCGAGGCGGCCAACGATCTGCTCAGCGGTCTGCCGTAATTTTCCGCCTCCGCGCGCGGGAAAGTCGATGATCGTCGAGGGCTTCGTCTTGATGGCTTCGGCCAGCCGCCGCAGATCGTCCGGAGCATTCCAGTCCATCCACATGCCGAGGCGCATCGACTGCTGCGTCTGCACTGCGGCGAACGTCAGGACGCGGTGCTTGCACAGGTTGACGAAGGCCTCGATGCCGTAACCTTCGATGTCCCGCTTGCTTGTGAAGCCCAGGTCTTTCTCGACCTCGACCTCGACCCACAGACCCTGGCAGTCGAATCCGTTCTGGTAGCGTTGGCGGAAACCGCGCATCGTCTTGTAGCGCTGGAACAGATCCTTGTACGTCCGGCCCCACGCGTGGTGCACGCCCATCGGGTTGTTGGCCGTGATGGGCCCGTCGAGAAACGACCAGCGCTGGGACGCGCGTTCGTTGCGGCGGAGGTATTGCTGGAGAGTCTGCTGATCCTCCCACCACCGCATGACGTCCCGCTCCATTGCTGGGAAGTCGACTTTAGATGAGACCGGTTTGAACTTCGGCATCGCCATCTCCATGAAAAAACAAAATCGTCCGCCCCACCTGGGGCGGACAACAGCTCCGCGGTACCACCCAGCTTCCGGTCACCGCCTGCTCCATGTGACCGGCGCTCAGCCGGAACTGAGGAACATGCGCTCGATTCCGCCCTCGATCTAACGGGTGAGGTTCCCGGCGGAGCCTACTCCCGAAACGGGTTTCGGTCCGAAGCTCCGGGGCGATCTTTCTCCCGCCGCCGCCCGCCAGCTTCCACCACACCTGGCTCGCTCA
>JAIBHM010000223.1 GCA_020028535.1 Armatimonadota bacterium
AGCATCAGCGTGAACGCGAAATCCGCGACGGTCTCGGTCAGCACGTCAGGGGTGTTGGTCACCACGACGCCCCGCCGCGTGGCCGCCGGGACATCGATATTGTCGAATCCCACCGCCATGTTCGCGACGACCCGCAGGCGCGGCGCGGAACGGAGCAGCTCGTCATCGACCTTCTCCGTAAGCAGGCTCAGCAGACCCTCAGAGGCGGCCACCTCCCGCAGCAGTACGTCGCGGGGCGGCGGCACGTCCTCCCGATCCCACAAGCGCATCTCCGTCGCTGCTCGAACGATCTCCAACGCGGGCTCAGGGATGAGCCGGCTCACGTACACCTTGGGCTTGGCCACGGATTACCCCTACGACTCGGGGCGGAACATCTCCTATGTCGGGAGTTGATGGGTCTGGGAGCTGATGGGTCTCGGAGCTAGTCGGAGGGGAGCAGGTCGATGAGCGCGATCGCCGCCAGCCTGAGGTGCGTTGGGAGCAGTGCGTTGAGGCTCGCTTCCCTGGCGGTGCGGAGTATCTGGTCGAGGACGCCGTCGAGCGCGGCCATGCTCTCGACGACGGTCACACCGGCGGCTTTCGTGTCGGCCCCAATCGGACGGTCCGAAACGATGAGAGGAAACACGCGCCAGCCTTCCCCTTCCAGCTGGCGTCCCTGTTCCTGAAGACGCTTCACATCTCCCATCTCTACCGGCTCGTCCGTCGCCCGGAAGAGGATGACCGCGTCCTGGTAGCAGGCCGCGCCGTCCACCGGCCCCGCACCGGGATGCACGGCGACGGCTTCCACGCCCATCTTGCGCAACGCGGCCTCGATAATGTCGCACATCCATCGGTTGTCATTCACCCGGGTCTCGGCCTGCTCGCCCAGGCGATAGGCCACCTCGGATTGCTCCTCGCTCACCCGCCGGCCGCAGTGCGGGCAGTCCATCTTGAGGGCCGAGAACGCGCGCATCTCCTCGGCGTTGGGCGACGATCCGAGCCACTGGCCGCCCTCGCGGCAAATGACGACGTGCCACCGCTCCAGCGCGCCCTGGGTAACCAGATGCTCCAGAACATCGCGGACCTGCTCGGACGGTTTGTCGGGGGCGAGCGTGGCCAGGTGCGAGACCAGCACTGTGGGACGGCCGCGGACCACGGGCTGCCGCCGCATCGCGCGCAGCAACTGCGGGCCGAGCGAGAAGCGGCCGTCAGGCCCGCGCTCGCCGTTCCCCTGCAGACGCAGCGCAGGCACCACTTCACGCCGGAACCGGTTGAGTGTAGAACGCCCGTGGTCGTCGCCGCCTCCCTCGCTCAAGCGGCCCAGGACAGTTTCGAGGTGCAGCTTGAGCGCGGTCTGCACCATCCTGGCCTCATGCTGGCTGCGGCCGGCTACCACGATCCGCAGCACTTCGGGGTTCTGGCGGTGCACGATGATTCGGGCATGCGGGTGCGCGGGAGGAATCAGGACATCGGCATACTCGTCCGCGCGCGTCAGAATCGCGGCCGGGCTTCGATCAACGTCCGCATTGACGTAGCGTCGAATGAGGGCGTGGAACTCTCCGGTGAGGCCCTGATAGCCGCTCTCCTCGAGCCGTTTCTGCAGAGCGGCGAGGGTCTCCCCATCCCACTTAGGACGTTTGATGTCGAAGTAGTCCGTAAACATGGCAGGGCAAGGGCCCACAGGGGCCTCGCCCGCTGGTGTTATGCCCGTGCTGTGCTGGCTTCTAGACGAATGCATGCACAGGGTTTCCCTTCCACGTTTGCGAACATGTAGCGCATGCCGCAGGCGCCCATCCGCATTCTCATTGCCGAGGATGACGAGAGCCTGCGCCAGCTGCTGGTGCGCTACCTGACCTCGCTGGGCCATGACGTCGATGCGGTCCCTGACGGCACGACCGCGGTCTCGGCCCTGGGCGGCACCCGGTACGACGTGATCGTCACTGACGTGATCATGCCGGGCCACAACGGGCTGGAGGTGCTGCGCGCGGCCAAGGAGTTCGATCGCCTCACCGAGGTGATCGTGCTGACGGGCGCCCCGGACCTGAGCACCGCGGTGAAAGCGCTGCGCGAGGGCGACGCGTATGACTACATCGTCAAACCCTTCCCCAACGTGGAGATCCTCCGCGCCACAGTGGAGCGGGCGGCAGAGCGGCGCGTCCTGCGGCAGCAAGTCGATCGCCTGCAGCGCGAGCTGCAGCGGCAGGCCACGACTGACAGCCTCACGGGCTCGCTGAACCGGCGGGCCTTCTTCGAGCTGGGCGAGCGGGAATTCGCGCGGGCGGCGCGGCACCACGAGCCGCTCGCGCTGGCCATGGTGGACGTGGACCGGTTCAAGAACATCGAGGAGCAGTTCGGGCCCGCATCCGGGGATGCGATCGTAACCCGCCTGGCGCAGGTGATCAAAGAACAGATGCGGACCGAGGATCTCGTCGGGCGCTACTGGGCCGACAAGTTCGTGTGCCTGATGCCGGCAACCGCCCCGGACGACGCCCTGCGGGTCGCCGAGCGCATTCGTGGTGTGCTGGCCGGATCGGACCTCGAAATCGGCGATGCGCGCATCCCGGTACGGATCAGCGCCGGCGTCGCCGCCCGTCAGGACGCCGACCGCTCTCTGGATACGCTCGTACGCCGGGCCGAGCGAGCGTTACGCCGGAGCAAGGACCAGGGCGGAAACCGCGTCGCCCGCGAGCAGTAGCCTACCGCTCCGACCCGTACAGCCACTGGTAGATCCCGTACGATTGCAGCACACGCTGCGTATAGGTCCGCGTCTCCGTGTACCGGAGAGTCTCCACGAAGCGTGCGACGTCGGTCCGAGCCAGGTTTCTCGAACGGCGTACGCCGCCCGGGCCGGCATTGTAGGCGGCGACGGCAAGAGGCACATTCCCCCCGTACGACCGCAACAGACTACCGAGATAGGCCGTACCCGAGCGGATATTCAGCGCGGGATCCAGCAACCCTGATTCCGTCAGATCCCTGGCGCCAAGCACACCTCGAGCAGTCGAAGGCAGCAGCTGCATCAGGCCGACGGCGTTCGCG
>JAIBHM010000065.1 GCA_020028535.1 Armatimonadota bacterium
GGCTTGCGCCCCTACGGCATTTCCAGTGCCGCCAGTTCAGCCGCTCCTGCACCTCACCGCGCGTTCCTTATGATACCGTAGGCCCCCACCGCAGTAAACTTCGCAGGAAGGCTTTCCGAGTGTCCCGAAGGCCTTTGCCACGATGGCGGGTCCTGCACGAGAATTGGTGAAGAATGTCGCCCTGTTCTCAGGGCTGGGCGAAGACGCCCTCGACCGGCTCGCGCAGCAAATGCGTCACCGATCCTTCCGCCGCGGCACGATGGTCTTCCACAAGGATCAAGTCGGGGACGCCCTGTACATCGTCGAGTCCGGCCGCGTCCGCATCTTCCTGCCGACGGAGAGCGGCGCAGAACTCTGGGTGGAGTTCGCCGCGCGCGGGGATGTCTTCGGCGAGGTAGCGCTGCTCGATGGACGCCCACGGTCCGCCAGCGCGGAAACCGTGGAAGACACCGCCGTCTTCACGATCAGCCGTGAGGACTTCAGGCGGTTCGTGACGGAGACGCCCCAATTCGCATGGAAGCTGATCGAGCTCCTCAGCGACCGTCTCCGCCACGTCACGGAGTACGCCGAGAGTCTGGCTTTTCTGGACGTCCATGCGCGCCTGGCCCGGGTCCTGCTCGAGATGGGTGAACGGTATGGGGCGAAGAAGAACGGCACCGTCGAGATCGACCTCGACCTCACGCAGGCTGATCTTGCCACGATGGTGGGTGCGACCCGCGAGCGCGTGAACCGCGCGCTGGCCGCGTTCCGCTCGCAGGGCATCATCGAGCTGCGCGGCCGGAAGATCACGCTCCTGGATACGGGCAAACTCAGGCAGCGTATCTACTAGACCGCACGATCTCCGCTCCAGCGGATTGGAATCATGTCCAGGCGCTCAACCGGCAGCGCGGCGGTCGCGGCAAAGTAGGCGGTGGCCAGCAGAATCAACCCGACCACCGCAATGACGATGATCGCCCGGGTCGAGATGCCCCGGCTCCTCTCCGTTCTCATGTGTGTCCCCTCCTCCCAGGTTCCCAAGTCGTCCTCACCATGCAGGCTCAGCGAGCGGGGTGCGATGCCTGACGCCGGTGTTCCGCCGGCGTGAGGAACCTTGTCAGGGCGGCGAACAGTCTTCCACGTCTCCTTGTCTGTGCGCGCTCTGCCTGACGGATCAGTCGCTCGGCCTCAGCCGCCTCAAGGTATTCACCCTGAAGCCGGCGAGCCAGCATCTCGATCAACAGCGGATTGGTGGACATCGCATGCCTCCTTCACTGAGATGTCCTGACTGTATCCGAACCAGGGGGAGAACTCGTAGACGCGGCACACTGCTGAGGCGTGAATCATGTCACATGAAAAAGGGAGAGGCCGCTCCCGGAGAGAGCGGCCTCTCGTGCCAGACTGCACCCCACCCCCGGTCCGGACTACGGAGGGGGCGGACGCGGGGCCGGAATGCAGCGGCGAGGATCCTGGCGAGTCAGATTTCCTGAGCTGTCCCTCCGGCTGGCGCTGTAGGCCGTTTGATTACCGGGACCGGCGGCACGTAAGCGCCTCCTCCAAGGTCCGTGGAAAGCATCAGCGCAACGCCACGTCCGCGGCGGTTCTCTCCGGTAGCGAGCATCGAGGTTCCACTCAGAATTGTGAACCGAATCCGAAGAACCTGCGGCAACTGGCCCATGATAGAATTCGTGGCCAGAACGGCTTCCCCGTACATCAACTCCCGATTGGCAATGAGCCCATTGTCGGGATAATACGTGGGAGACTCCCAGCGGATCAGTATCTGAGCGCCGTCCGGGCTGGCCCGGATGGACCGCACCATCCCGCGGCCGAGCACATTTTCCGCGAGAACTCGTGCCGCATCGAGCATCATCGGCGCGCCCGCGACGGCATTCGCCACCCAAAACCACGGCAGCACGACGGCCACCAGCATCAGCGCGAGCGCTCTGCGCGACATGCGCTTATCCCCGTTCAGTCGTGAACGTGGGTTTCCGCCGGCCCCGGGCGAAGAACCCGGCAAGCACGTTGCGCAGCGCAGTTCCGCGTTCGGCGCGGCGTTCGGCAGCGGCACGCCGGCGAAGGGCCTGCAACTCGGCGATGGCGCGCGCCTCCTGGTTGTGTTCGCTGATGAATCGTTCGACCGCATAGTAGTTCTGCACGGTGATTCCCCCCTGCGTCGGTCTGGCATACAGGTTACGCCCGAGGGGTCGTGGCGGCGATTATTGATGTCACCAGAAAAGTGTGACGCAGGTCACACCCTGGAATTGACTCGATAACTGGCGAGGGACTATCATAGAACACGCTTTATGCGTCCTGACTGGCGGAAGGTTTCCGGCAGCATCTGGGAGTTCGCCAAGACCCTGATCATCGCGTTCGTTCTGGCGCAGTTGATCATGGTCTCGGTCGCCCAGGCGTTTCAGGTCGAGCAATACTCCATGGAACCGACCCTGCTGCCGCATGACCGCGTCCTGGTGGACAAGTTCCTTTACCGCCTCCGTGAGCTCAAGCGCGGGGATGTCATCGTCCTGAAATACCCCCTCAATCCGACGCGCAACTACATCAAGCGCATCGTGGCGCTTCCCGGAGACAAGCTTGAAGTGAAGGAAGGCAAGCTCTACGTCAACGGCCGGATGAGGCAGGAAGGGTACGTCAACGCCGCGCCGCAGGGGAGCTACGGACCCCTCACCGTCCCGCAGGATTCCGTGTTCGTGATGGGCGACAATCGCAATAACAGCGAAGACAGCCGCTCGTTCGGCGCCCTCAAGAAGGACCACATCATAGGTCAGGCGATCCTCATCTACTGGCCTCCGCAGCGGATACGCCTGCTCCTCGCCCGCTAGGCGCAATTCGCCCTTCCGTACGTCGTGGTGTAAAATGGAAGAGGCCGTGCTAGGTGGGGAGCTAGCGGTTCCCTGTACCCGCAATCCGCTATAGCGGGACTGAACTCCCGTCCGAGACGCCCTCTTTCAGGGTCGGGCCGGCGCACGTGGCGACGACGGCCGGGTCCCGCGCAACGAGATCTGGCCAACCCCGCCAGGTCCGGAAGGAAGCAACGGTACGTCAGTGCTCTCGTGTGCCGCGGGGAAACCTGGTCCGAGCCGGCGGCGCTGAAACCGCCTGGGAGACGGGTGCCGAAGGCGGGTGCACGGCCTTACCTCCTCCGGCTTAGATGTTCCAGCCGTAAAAAACTGAGAGGATAGCCACCACGTTGTTCACGGCATGGATCACCATCGACGGGAGCAGCGACCTCGTCCGCTCGTAGACGACCGCCAGGACGACACCCAGAACGAAGATCGGCAGGAAGTGCACGATCTGCTGGTGCACGGCGCTGAAGAATAGTGCAGAGAGCACCACCGCGGTCGCCAGACCCCACCGTCGCAGCGTCCCGTAGATAAATCCCCGGAAGAAGATTTCCTCGCCAATTGGGACCAGCACGCAGACCAGGAAGAGAATCCACGCGAACTCAGGCATCGAGATGGGGTCTTGTAGAATGCCGGTCAGCACATCACTAAGGTGTTCCTGCTCGGCCATCTGCTCTGCGCTGCCCCGCCCAATGAACAGGCTGATCAAGGCGATAGAGAGCTCTTCAACCTGTGTGCTCACCGGGATTGAGAGCGCGCCGATCAGGAGCCCCGCCGCGGCCCAGGCCGGCCATCGCTCCACGCGCACGCCGAGATCGGCCAGCGGCAGCTGGTATCGCATGCGGACGACGTAGAGGGTGAGCCCGATGAACATGAGGTTCTGCGCAAGAGCAAGCCCTGACAGTTCGACAAGCGATGGCGTGCTCTGGATCCCCAGCGCCGCTGCGACAACCGGCAACGTAATCATGAAGACCAGGGCGATCCCGACGACTTCCCCGAGACCCCAAATACGCGGAGGCGGCTCGAAGGCGATGGCATTCCCACAATGACGGCATGCCGCGCGATGCGTCACAGTGGGGCGGCCGCACGAAGGACACCGCGCCAGCCGGCCGGGCGGACGGGCGGCGATGAGGTAGATCGGGAGGAAGATGGGGAGGGCCAGCAACGTACCGAGCAGCCAGGCGAGGCGTTCCCACCGCGAGCCCTCTGTGCGAGAACCATAGTCGTGGAAGACCCAGGCGGCCGCTGCTGTCGAGATGAAAAGGAAGACGACGAAACCGGGGGAGAAAGGCACCCCGCATGTTTCGTCGGCTCCGAACACCCCTCCTTGCACGGCCGCAACGCAGGCAAGGGAAGGGTTTCGAAGGCGGCGAAATGCAGCACAGCACGCGCGCATCCCCGGAGGTCTGCCTGCATGTCCCACGTGTCCTTCTACCGGAAATGGCGGCCGAAATCGTTCGAGGAGATCATCGGCCAGGAGCGGGTCACGCGCACGCTGCAGAACGCGATCCGGACGAACCGGCTCGTCCACGCCTATCTGTTCGCCGGCCACCGCGGCACGGGCAAGACCACGACCGCGCGCATCCTGGCCAAAGCGCTGAACTGTGTGGCGGGGCCGACGCCTACGCCTGACAATACCTGCCCGAACTGCGAAGCTATCGGCGGCGGCTATTCAGTGGACGTCATCGAGATCGACGCGGCCAGCAACCGCGGTATCGAAGAGATCCGGGAGTTGCGCGACCGCATTCGCCTGGCGCCGACCGAGGGCCGCTACAAGGTGTACATCATCGACGAGGCGCACATGCTCACCACCGAGGCCGCGAATGCCCTGCTGAAGACGTTGGAAGAACCCCCCGCCCACGCGGTGCTGGTGCTGGTCACCACCGAGCCGCACCGCCTGCCGCCGACGATCCTCTCGCGCTGCCAGCGCTTCGACTTCCGGCGCGTCTCCCAGAAGGAGATCGTGGCCCGCCTTCGCCACATCGCGCAGAGCGAGGGTTTTGCGATCGAGGAGCCCGCGCTCGTCCTCATCGGCGCGGCCGCGGACGGCTCCTTGCGTGATGCGGAATCCATCCTCGATCAACTGGCCGCCTTCGCCGAAGGACCCATCACGCCGGCGGACGTTCAGGCGGTGCTGGGCATGGTTGCGGAAGAGGTGGCGCTGCGCTTCACCGCCGGCATCATCGCGCGCGACGCGCGGAGTTGCCTGGACCTCGTGAATCACACGATCAACGAGGGAAAGGATGTCCGGCAGGTGATGCGCACGTTGCTCGATCACTTCCGCGACCTGCTGGTGTTGAAAACCGGCACCGCCGGAGACGTCCTCGACACGACAGAGCAGCGGCTGCGCGCGCTGCAGCAGCAGGCCCAGGAGGCGAACATCGAAGACATTCTGCGCGCCTTGGCTGTCCTGTCGGCGGCCGAGGCCGAAGCGCGCTGGAGCCCCCAGCCGCGTCTGCTGCTCGAGATCGCGCTGATCCGGCTCTGCCGGCCGGAGATGGATCCGACTCTCGAAGGCCTCCGGACGCGCCTGACCGCCATCGAGCAGCGTCTCGGCCAGGCTTCACCTCCTCCGGCGCAGCCCAAGCCCGCTCCACCCAAATCTGTTCCAACCCCGCCCTCATCTGAAGCGAGATCCGCCCCCCGGACCGCGCCGAAGCCCGGCACGAAGGGGCCGATGAATGCCGACGCTCTGCCGGCCGTCGCGGCGGTAGTCGAGACCCCGATCGAGGCGGCAGTGGCGATCGAAGATGTGCGCCGGCAGTGGGCGCGGATCCTGGAAGAAGTGAAACGCACAAAAATGTTCTGCCACGCCCTGCTCATCGAGGGCGTGCCGTTGCAGGTGGACGGCGGCCACCTGGTCATCGGACTGCGCACCGGCTACAACTTCCACGTGGAGAACCTGCATCGACCGGAGAACCGAGCGGTCGTCGAGGGCGCCCTCGAGCGCGTCTTGCAGCATCGCCTGCGGCTCCGGTGCACCGTCCTCGATGGGACCACCGAGCTGCCTCCCGCACAGCCCGCCGCCGAGACCGATCCGGTCGTGGCCAAAGCGCTGCAGTTGTTCGGCGGTCAGGTGGTGGAGATCAAGGATGCGTGATCTCGGCAAGATGATGAAGCAGATGCAAAAGCTGCAGCAAGAGGTGTCCCGCGTGCAGGAGGAGATGAAAGCCGAGCGCGTCGAGGCCACCGCGGGGGGCGGCGTGGTGCGCGCGGTCGCGAATCTCCACGGGGACGTCCAGGAGATCGCCATCGACCCGGCCGTCGTCGACCCGGCTGACGTGCCCATGCTCCAGGACCTGGTTCTGGCCGCGATCGTCGAAGCGCAGCGCAGCGCCCGGGCCAAGGCGGAAGAGAAGATGCGGGCTGTAACCGGCGGGCTCCCCATCCCGCCGGGTTTGATGTAGCGTGTACGCCGAACCCCTTGCCCGGCTGATCGAGGAACTCAGCAAGATGCCGACGGTGGGCCCGAAGACGGCCCAGCGGCTGGCCTTTTACATCCTGCGTATGGCGCCCGAGGACGCGGCAAAACTGAGCCAGGCCATCCTCGACGCCAAAGCCCGGATCCGCTACTGCAGCATCTGCTTCCACATCACCGACGTCGACCCGTGCTCCATTTGCAGCGGCCCCACCCGCACACGCTCAATGATCTGCGTGGTGGAGGATCCCCGCGACGTCCTGGCCATGGAACGCACCCGCGAATACAAAGGTCTGTACCACGTGCTCCACGGGGCGATCTCCCCGCTGGACGGGATCGGCCCCGACGATCTGAAGATCGCAGAATTGCTGAACCGGCTGCGCGGCGGCGACGTAAAGGAAATCATCGTGGCCACCAACCCCCGGGTCGAGGGTGAGGCGACGGCGATCTACCTGGCCAAGATTCTCAAGCCGCTGGGGGTCAAAGTCACGCGGATCGCGCACGGGCTGCCGGTCGGCGGCGACCTGGAATACGCCGACGAGGTGACCCTCGCCAAAGCTCTGGAGGGCCGCCGGGAGATGTAGGCCTGAGGTATGCTAGTTTCCGGGCATGATTTGCGTAAGCACATATCCCTGCAGTATACTTTTGCTCTGAGGCTCATGGACACGAAGGGTTCATCACACACAAACGGCCAGCACCCCGTCGAGGAGACGGATCCAGCGCCACGTCAGGCCAAATCGGCCCGCACGGCGATGGAGTTCATCAGCCCCACGTTCGGCAAACTTCCGTTCCACCAGATGTTCGAGAACATGGTCGGGTATATGAACGAGGAGCCCGACCAGAAATATCACCTCATCATCGGCACCGACTCGCTGCTCAACGAACAGACGTGCTTCGTGACCGCGGTGATCATCCACCGGGTGGGCCACGGCGGGCGATACTTCTACCGGAAGATGGTCAATCGCAAGATGGACAGCCTGCGCCAGCGCATCTTCTTCGAGACCGCGCTCAGCCTCGAGACGGCCGGACTCATCAGCGTCGAGCTCTCCCGCAATGGGCACTCTGAGCTGCCCGTGGAGATCCACCTCGACGTGGGGGAGAACGGCGACACCAAGCGGGTGATCCGGGAAGTCGTCGGGATGGTGACGGGGTCAGGCTACCTGGCGGTGACCAAGCCGGACGCCTACGGCGCCACGAAGGTCGCGGACAAGCACTCGAAGTAGTCCCGGCAGTTATCTGCGTTCAGGTTCCCAGCCCCAGACCGGCAGGATGTCGGTGAAGGAGTGATCGTCCGTCATCACCGGCACTTCGCCGATTGAGACCGGCTTGTCGTAGAAATCCCCGAGATAGTCGGCGTGCAGAGCAGTAGGCACTTTCCTTTCTTTGCGGAGTTTCCCGAGCGCCCCGGTGAGATCGCGCTTCGTCAGAGCTGGTTTGGCCCCGGCAAAGAGGATGATCGTGCGGACATTCGTCTCATCACTGTCGTACTGAAAGTTGACGGGGAAGAGGTAGAGGCCCGTGTACTCCGAGGCGTAGGTCTTGTAAATCGCCTTGAACAGCTTGCTGTTGGAGCCGCCGAGAAACCCCACGATGTTGGCGGCCACGATGCCCCCCGGTGCGAGTTTCGACTTCACCTGCTGGAAGAACTCCCGCGTCACCAGGTGGAACGGCACGCCTTCGGCATGGTAGGCGTCCATGACGATGAGGTCATACATTGTATCCGTCCGGCGGACGTACTGGCGGCCGTCCTGCACGAAGATGCGGTGACGGGGATCATCCCGCAGCGCAAAGTATCGCCTGGCTACCTCCACCACGACCGGATCGAGCTCAATCGAGTCCACCGCCACGCCGGGAAAGTCGCTGATGATCCGCTTGGGTACAGATCCTGAGCCGAGACCCACGACCAGCACCTTCTTGATGCTCGGATTGAACAGCCACGCGAGCAGAAAGTAGTCAGGGTAGCGCAGCGGGCTCTCGCGCGGATCGGTGAGGAACATCCCGCCCTGGCGCGAACGGTCGAAGTGCAGCCACCGGTAGCAATTGTCCTCGGCCACCTTGATGCGATGGTAGACGGTGTCGCGCTCGAAGACGATCCGTGTCTCGCCGCAGTTCACCTGGGCGGCTGCGGGCCACGCGAGCGCCAGCGCCACCACGGCCGCGGTCGCCGCGGCGCGCACCGACTGGGCCGCCCGCCATCCCATCAGCCCTGAGAACACCACGAGCGACACGCCGAGCGTGTACAGGATGGCGCGCACACCCATCGCGGGGATGAGCACGAACGCCGTGAGCAGCGTCCCAACGATGCTGCCGGCCGTCGAGATCGCATAGAGAATTCCCGCGGTGTTCCCCACCGTGGCGAGATTCGTCGCCGCGAGCTTGATGGCGAACGGTGACGTCGCCCCCATCAGGATGCTCGGCAGCGCAAACAGCACCACGGAGGCGAGCAACGGGCTGCTGCGAGGGCCAAGGTCCCAGGCAGAGAAGGCCTCGAGGATCGACCGCGCCACAACGGGTAGGAGCAGCGTGAGGATCCCAGCCGTCCCGAGCGTGAGCGCCAGAACTCCGGGTCTCGGCCAGCGGTCGGCTGCGATGCCGCCGAGGTAATATCCAAGGCTGAGCGCAGCCAGGAAAATACTGATCAGGCTCCCCCAGACGTACACCGAGCTGCCAAAGTAGGGCGCGAGGATGCGGCTGCCGACGATTTCCAGCGCC
>JAIBHM010000224.1 GCA_020028535.1 Armatimonadota bacterium
GGCGCACTACAGGACGACCGGCCCCGAGATCTGGCGGCAGACCGGCGGCCGCGTCGACTTCTTTGCGGTGGCCATGGGGACGGGGGGGACGATCTCCGGGGCGGGGCGCTATCTCCGGGAGCAGAACCCACGGCTCAAGGTCGTGGGCGTTGATCCGATCGGATCAGTGTTCTACGAATACTTCAGAACCGGACAGATGCCCGAGCCCCACACCTATAAGGTGGAAGGGATCGGCGAGGACTTCCTCCCCAAGACGATGGACTTCTCGGTGGTCGATGAGGTCGTCCAGGTCACGGACCGGGAGTCGTTCGCGATGACGCGCCGCCTGGTCCGGGAGGAAGGCATCTTCTGCGGGGGGAGCAGCGGAACCGCGGTGGCCGGGGCGCTGAAGTACCTGCGCGCGCTGCCGGACGGTGGGGCGGGATTGCGTGGGGTGGTCATCCTTCCGGACTCCGGTTCCCGGTATCTCTCCAAAGTCTTCAGCGACGACTGGATGCGCGAGCACGGTTTCCTCGAGGTGGAGCTCGGCACCGTGGGCGAGATGGTGCGGGCGAAATCGTTCGCGCTCGTGACGGCCTCACGCCGGGACGCCGTCAGCGAAGTCATCGCCAAGATGAAGGAGTACGACGTCTCCCAGTTGCCCGTCCTGGAAGACGGCAAGCTCGTCGGCATGATCTCCGAAGTCGATCTCCTGAACTACCTGCTGGAGGGCACCCACCGGGCCTCGGATCCCATCCAGCCCATCATCGATCCGGCCCCGCCCGTCGTCGATCCCGAGACGCCCGTGGACAACCTGGCCGATGTCTTCCTCTCGGCCAACGCGGCCGTCGTCGTGGATCACGGGTCGGTGGCCGGCATCGTCACCAAGATCGACGTGATCGATCACCTGGCCAAACGGCTCGCCCGCTAGGCGAGAACGCATGCCGCACGGAGAGCGCTCTTCACACGCGCCACTCAAGCTGCCTACAGGAGGAGCCCTGCCCAATCTGCGCATCGTCTCTGCCCGGGATGTGTTGCTGCACGAGGACGCCGATCCCGTGCGGGTCGAGCGGCTGGTCAGCCGCTTGCGCCAGGACGGGATGCTGCGCAATCCGCCCGTGGCCGCGGTTCTGTCGGACGGTCGGTACGTCGTCCTGGACGGCGCCAACCGCGCGAGCGCGCTCGCCGCGATCGGCGCGCCGGTGGTCGCTCTTCAGGTGGTGGATTACGCGGATCCTGCGATCCGGCTGGAGGTATGGCGGCATCTCATCGTCGAGCCGATGGACGCCGTCGCGGCCGTGCGTGCCGCAGGCCTTTCGGTTGAACGCGCATCGCGCGATGCCGCCGCTCGGGCGCTGGACGAGCGTAAGGTCGCCTGCTATATCGTGACCGATCACGACGCGTTCGTCGTGGCGCTGTCACAGTCCCGCCCGCTCGCGGCGACGCTCTCCCTCGCGGTCGGCGCGTACAAGGGCGCCGCCCGGATCTACCGGGTACCGACGGAGGACTTCGAGGCCCTCGCGCGCGAGTATGGCAAGGTCTCTGCGATCATCGTCTTCCCTCGTCTTAGCAAACAGGACATCCTGGAGATTGCCGCATCGCCGGTGAAGCTGCCGACCGGCATCACCCGCCATCTCATCCCCGGCCGCGCGCTGCGGCTGAACCTCTCCCTCGACGCGCTGACCACCCCCGGCGACGTTGAGCAGAAGAACCGGGCCCTCCAGGATCTCATCCGCCGGCGCCTGCTCGATGGCGCCGTGCGCTACTATCCTGAGGGCGCCTACCTGTTTGACGAATAAATCCATGCACACGTTGCTCGATCTGATCGGCAACACGCCGCTCCTCCGGCTGCACCGCATCACGGCCGGACTGCCGGCTCCGGTCGAAGTCTATGTGAAAGCCGAGTGGTTCAACCCGGGCGGGTCCGTAAAGGATCGCTCGGTGCGGCGTATCATCGAGGACGCAGAGCGGGACGGCCGCCTGACGCGGGACCGTATCATCCTCGATTCCTCCTCAGGCAACGCCGGCATTGCCTACGCGATGATCGGCGCTGCGAAAGGGTACCGCGTGCGCCTGGTGGTCCCGGAGAACGTGAGCGAGGAGCGGAAACAGATCCTCCGCGCGTTTGGCGTCCAGGTCGAGTACTCGAATCCGCTGGAAGGATCCGACGGCGCAATCCTGAGGGCCCGAGAGATCGCGGAGGGGGAGCCGAAACGCTACTTCTTCGCCGACCAGTACAACAACCCGAGTAACGTCAAGGCCCACTATGAGACGACGGGGCCGGAGATCTTCGAGCAAAGCGGTGGGCGTGTGACGCACTTCGTGGCCGGACTCGGTACGAGCGGCACCGTCACCGGCGCGGGACGCCGGCTGCGGGAGCTGAAGCCGGACATCAACGTCGTCGCGGTGGAGCCCGACAGCGGCATCCACGGCATCGAGGGCCTCAAGCACATGGGGACCGCCATCGTCCCGGGGATCTATGATCGCACGGCGCACGATCACAAGGTGTCCGTAAGAACCGAGGCGGCGTACGCGATGGCGCGGCGCCTGGCGGCGGAGGAAGGCCTGCTGGTCGGCCAGTCTACCGGGGCCGCCGTGGTCGGGGGGCTGGCGGTGGCGAATACGCTCGCAGAGGGGCTGGTCGTGGTCGTCGGTCCGGACAGCGGGGACCGCTACCTCTCGACAACGATGTGGGAGGGAAGCCCGTCCCCCGAGGCGATTGACGGGGGGTTCGTGACGGTGGAGAGCGCGCCCGGCGGTCGCCTTTCATTCCGCAGGAAATTCTGCTATATAAGGAGGGTAGAAGCGGTCATGCTCGGCCGCGAGCATCTCGGCGCAGTACTGGCACAGGCGCAGGAAGAGGCCCCGAACGAATGCTGCGGCCTGTTACTCGGCCGGCAAGGCCGTGTGGAGCGCGTGATCCGGGGTACCAACATCGACCATAGTCCGGTGACCTATAATATGGATCCTCAGGAGCTGTTCCGGGCGCACCGGGAGATGGAGGAGGAGGGTCTCGACCTGAT
>JAIBHM010000066.1 GCA_020028535.1 Armatimonadota bacterium
CGGCAGAAGTCCTCGATGAGTTCGTCCCAGAGGAAGACGCCCTCCGAGGGCGGGGGGTCCCCCGCGGGCGTGAAGAGCGAGAGGACGGAAAGGACGATCAGGCCGGCGGTCACCGGTCGCGTGAAGAAAATGGCGATGCTGCCCCGGCTCATGATCAGCGCGCGCCGCAGATTCTGCTCCATCAGATCACCCAGCACGAGCCCGAGGATCGCCGGACCGAGCGGGAAGTCGTTCTTGCGCATGACGTATGCGACGAGCCCCAGCACGGTCATCGTCAAGAGATCGAACGCGCTGAAGTTCACCGCGTACGTGCCGATGACGCAAATCGACAAGATCAGGGGAAGGAGGAGGCGCTCAGGGATGTAGAGGATGCGCACGAACAGGCCGACCAGCGGCAGGTTGAGGATGAGCAGCACGAGATTGCTGACGTACATACTGGCCACAAGCCCCCAGACGACGTCCGGGTGCTCCTGGAACAGCGTGGGGCCCGGGAAGACATTCAGCACGAGGAGTGCGCCCATCATCAGCGCCGTGGTGGACGATCCGGGGATGCCGAGGGTGAGCATCGGGATCATGTTGCCCACCGCGGCGGCATTGTTGGCCGATTCCGGCGACGCCACGCCCCGGATATCCCCCCGGCCGAACGTGGAGGGGTCCCTGGCGAGTTGCTTCTCCACGCTATACGAAAGGAAGGACGCGATGGTGGCCCCCGCGGCCGGCAGGATGCCGATGTAGAAGCCGATGACGCTGCCGCGGATGATGGCCCAGAAGGATTCCGCGAAGTCCCGCATACTCAGCCAGATGCGTTCCAGCCTGACCGGAAAGCGCAGCTCGCCCCGCGCCTCTTCAACCGAGACGAGCACCTCCGAGATCGCAAACAGCCCGATCACGACCACGACGAAGTCGATCCCGTCCAGCAGGTAGGGGATGTTGAAAGTGTACCGGGGCACGCCCGTCACCAGGTCCGTCCCCACTGTGGCCAGCATCAGGCCGAATCCCATCGACAGCAGAGCCTTGACAAGGGAATCGCCGGCGAGGCTGCTCACCGCGGACAGCCCGAACAGCATCAACCCAAAGTACTCCGGCGGTCCGAACGTGAGGCCCCAGTTTGCCACCAGCGGAGAGAAGAACGTGAGCGCCAGGATGGAAAGCGTGCCGGCGATGAACGATCCGACGGCCGCGATCGCGAGCGCCGGCCCAGCCCGGCCCTGCTGCGCCATCGCGTATCCGTCGAAGGCGGTGACGACCGAAGAGGCCTCGCCCGGAACGTTCATGAGGATGGACGTCGTCGAGCCCCCGTACATCGTGCCGTAGTACACCGCCGTAAGCATGATCATCGCCGAGGCGGGCGGGAGCCTGAAGGTCAGCGGCAGGAGGATCGCGATGCCGCCGACCGGGCCAATCCCGGGCAGCACGCCGACGATCGTGCCGAGGAGCGCGCCGGCCAGGGCCAGCCCGAGGTTCTCGGGCTGGAGGGCGACCTGAAAACCGAAGAGGAGGTGCCCCCAGGTCTCGATCATCGGCGGAACCACTCGCCCCGCGGCAAACGGACGTCGAGCGTGGTGAACACGTACCAGGCGGCGACCGTGAACGCGGCGGCGTAGAAGACGGCCTTCCACCACGGACGCACACCGAGGAGCCACAGCGCGCCCAGCACAAAGAGGCCCGTACTCAGCGGGAACCCCAACAGATCGAACATGATGCCATATGCCAGAAGCAGCAGCCACAGCAGCAGGGCGGGGACATATTGGCTCCAACGCGCCGCGGCCGCGGCACCCGCTGTGGTCTGGCGGAACGACTGAACGAACAGGACCGTGCTGCAGACGAGCATCAGCCCGCCGATCATCAGCGGGAAGGTGGCGGGGCCGAGGGCTTCACTGCGAAAGAATCGCGGCTGGAACGTGACCGCGTAACGGAGGTAGAGGGCGGAGATGATGAAAATGACGACGGCGGCGAACCGGTCGCTGCGCCCGCCTCGCTGAAGGGTACGAGCGACCGGTCCGGGCTCAGCCGTCATCGACTACCTGACGAATCCCAGCTCGCGCAGCAGAGCCTCGAAGCCCCTGGTGTCCTCATCGAGAAACCGGCGGAACCGGTCGCCGCTCACGACGAACGGGAACCACTGCGTGTCGGTGAGAACCTTGTCCCAACCTTTCGACTTGCTCATCTTTGACAGGGTCTCTTCCCAGAACTTCACCGCGCTCGCCGGCATGTCCGGCGGGCCGTAGAATCCTCGCCAGATCGGAAACGTCACGTTGTAGCCTTGCTCGATCGCGGTCGGCACGTCTCGGAACAGGCCGCCCAGGCGCTGCTCCGAGAAGATCGCCAGCACACGCACTTGACCGGCCCGCACCTGCGAAAGCACCTCGGACGCGCCGGTCGACAGTACTGACGCGCTCCCGCCGAGGAGCGATGCCATGGCCTCTCCCCCGCCCTGATAGGGGATGTAGCGGACCTTGAGGGCATCAACGCCTGCGGCTTTGGCCGCCTTGGCGAAGATGATGTGGTCCAGGCTGCCCGGGGCGCTGCCACCGGCCACGACGCCGTTGTCCGGGTTGGCCCGCAAGACCTGCATCAACGTCCGCAGGTTGTTGATCGTCGAATCCTTGCGGACGACCAGCACGCCATAGTCAGCGGACAACGCGATGATGGGAGTGACGTCCTTGTAAGCGTATGGCGTGTTGCGGTTGACAATGGTCAGGGTGAGCGCGGGGGAGAAGGCGATCAGCGAGTAGGCATCCCCCTTTCGTCTGGTGACGACGTGCGCGATCGCCACAGCGCCTGAGCCGCCGGGCATGTTCGTGACGGTGATGGGCTGCGTGACGAGCTTCTCATCCGACAGCACCTTGGCCGTGAGGCGCGACAACGTATCCCATCCGCCGCCCGCTCCGGCGGGAGCGATGATCTCGACGGCCCGGTCCGGAAACGCAGGGCCGGCGGCGCCCGATCCTGCTAGCGCGGCGAGCACCATCAGAGTGAGCAGCAGTCGAAGCGGGGTTCGCATTCGAGATCGCCTCCAACGTCCGGGGATTTGTATCCAAGAGTTCTCGGACGAGGAAGCGTTCCCTCCGCGCCCGCATGACAGGAACAAACAGGAGGGGGATCTGATCCCCTCCTGTTTGTTCACCGCGGTGAAAAACGAAGAGTGGTTAGGGCAGCGCAGCCATGGCGAGTTTCAGCTGGTTCGAGACGACAATCGCGTACGGTTGGACCAGATTGACGTCTTCACTCTGCCGTGCCTGCAGGATGAGCATGTGTGCGGCCCGCACGAAGATCATCGCCCGATCTGCGCCGCGCACTCCTGCCATTCCTGCCGCGCGAAGGTCCGGGATGATGCCGTTGCCCTGACCCTGGCACGGCGCCCCAACCGCCGCGACGAAGTTGGGCCCGTTCGGTCCCTCCAGGCAGTTCATCACGTGCTGCAGATGTGTCTTCGACGCGGCAACGACAGTGCCGCGCTGCGCGAGTTCACTGGCGTGAAAAACACCCGTCTGCAACTGCGTCTTTATCGCGGCCGTGGTTCCCTGCGCAGGCGTGTCCGGCGCGACGACCAGCATTGCCAGCCCCATGACGACTACCATCGTCACGATCGCTCTCACAGTATCCCCTCCCTTTGGATGTCTGCCTATCATGGCCACGTCGTGTAACGAACGTATCAAAGGAGAAGACCCCGGGCCGGCCCGGGGTCTTCAGGATGAATCAACAGGGAGAGCGTCCTACTGCGTGGGGAACCAGCTTTCCCCCGATGGGGTCCACGGCTGCGTCGGGGACTGACCCGGCATCTCCGGCGTGGTCGGTTGCTTCTTCGGAGCCTTTCGAGCCGTTGTGCGCTTCCTGGCCGCGGGTTTCCTCCGGGCTGTCTTCCCCCGGGAGCCGCGCGTCGCCTTCCGCCTGGTCGCCTTCCTCTTGGCCGGCCTGGCCCTACGCTTTTTCGCCTTTCGTGCCACGCTCAGTCCCCCCTTGATCGAATGGACGAATGATTCCTCCGCTCAGCACCCCCAATTTCAAGGCGCTGCGCTCAGGGTCCTGCTCCAACGACCCCTACTTCTTGAAACCGAAGGCGGCGTAGTTGAGCGGGATGTAGCTCTGCCACTGCTCCGGGACAGTGCCATCGGGGAAGATAGCCGTCACAGGACAGACGGACTCACACGCGCCGCAGTCGATGCACTCTTCAGGGTGGATGAAGAGCTGGGCTTTGAGCTGCTCCTTGGTGATGCCGGTCTCGGGCGGAACGTGGGTGGCGTCGCCTCGCGGGATGACTTGTTTGTCGACCCCGGCGCCGGTCGATGGGTCCGGCACGACGAACGCGCCGACCTCCTCCACATACTCGTAGATGCAGTCCACGGGGCAGACTTCAACGCAGGTGCGGTCTTTCACCCCGATACAGGGCTCGGCGATGATGTAGGTCACTGTTCCCCTCCTACGATCCCGAATCCAACAACCAGCCGAGACCAGACTAGCATTGGTCGAGACAGGGATACAAGCGGAGCGCACCTCCACGAGGGAAGGCAAGACACAACGGACAATTGTTGAACATATACAGAGTATCTGAAACAATATGCAGTAGGCAGGAATCCGTTTCTTAACCTGAGGCGAAGGCTGCGATGCATACGGAGGGATCTGAGATGGTACTTGGGCCGCCACCCGTGCGCGACACCATCGGCGCATCGGTGTACCAACGGCTGCGCGAGGCGATTCTCATCGGACGGATTCCGATGGGCGCCCGTATTAACGAACTCGAGCTGGCCTCGGCGTGGCAGATTAGCCGCACGCCGATTCGAGAGGCCCTTCGGCGCCTTGAGGCTGAGGGGCTGGTGCAGGCAACGCCCGGCCGAGGCATGCTCGTGCCGCGACTGAGTTCTACCGAGGTCGAAGAGCTCTACGCGCTGCGCGAAGCATTGGAGGGGATGGCCGCGCGTCGCGCCGCGGAACGCACGGCCACCCAGTTTCTCGCACAACTCAACACGCAGCTCAAGAACTATGGGGTTGCCCTCAAGCAAGAAGATATCGCCCAGCTGGTCGCCGCGGACGCTGCGCTGCATGACGCGATTGCGCAAATGGCACAAAACCGCAGGCTCGAACAGGCCATCCAGAGCGCGCGCTCGCGAGTGCATCAAGTCCATGCGAGAAGCTTCCGGCTCAAGGGACGCGCGAGCAAGACATTTCGGGAGATGGCTAAAGTCGTCGCCGCGATTCGGACGAAGGCTGCGGCGCGGGCGGAGGTCAGCCTGCGCGAGCATCTGGCCAGCCTGCGAAGCGATGTTGTCGAGAATTTCGACGAGCTGATGGCGACCGAACCGCCGTAGATGATGTCGGTGCTATACTGTGGACGACATCGGCGACGGAGGAACGAGCATGGTTGACATCGGCGCCCCCGAGGTAAGGTCGCGAGAGTTGGTGGCGCAGGATTATACCGCCATCGATGCCGCGGTGCTCGAGACCTTTCCCTATGAGTATCCCGGCAAGGATACTGTGGTGGACATCGAGACGGATGAGTTTACGGCCGTCTGTCCGTGGTCCGGCCTCCCCGATTTCGGCAGCGTCGCCATCCGCTACCTGCCGAAGGCGAAGATCCTCGAGCTGCGCTCGCTGAAGTATTACCTGATCTCATTCCGCAACGTGGGCATTTATCAGGAGCATGCCGTCAACCGGATGCTGGAGGATCTGGTCCGCGTGGTTGATCCACGCTGGATGGAGATCGCGCTGGATTACAAGATCCGCGGCGGCATCCACACCGTCTGCAAGGTGACATGGGGCGCCTCAAACCCGGACCGACCATAGCCGAGGTCGGGGTCGTGGCGGCCCTCTACGCCGCCCTGACGATCGTGTTGCAGCCGGTCAGTTACGGGCCGGTGCAGTTCCGCCTGGCCGAAGTCTTGAAGCCCCTGGTGATCTGGGAGCCTCACCTCATCGCGGCGTTCGTGCTCGGCAACTTTCTGTCCAACCTGAGCAGCCCCTACGCCGGACCCTGGGAACTCCTCTTCATGCCATTCGCCAACCTGGTCGGGGCGTGGCTCTGCTATGCGGTGGGGCGGCGTTGGCCGTACGCCGGTGCCGCGCTGTATGCGTTGGTCATCGCCACCGCAGTCAGTTTGATGTTGTCCATCGTGCTCAATCTGCCGTTTGTGGCGCTGTTCCCGCCGCTGCTGGCGAGCGAGGTCATCCTGATCGTGGGCGGAGTCCCCCTCATGCGGGCTGTCCTACGGTCAGCCGAGCGGGCTCGCCGCCGCTGGCGCGAAGCAGGCTAGCTCACAAAATCAACTCGGTCCGGACCGAGTGCCCTAGCCCAATCAGATCACCGAACGCAACTGGGTCCGGACCCAGTTGCGCCTGAAGCCGCACAAGAGCCCAATTGAGGCATTGACAGAGCCCCCGCCGGGCCCGATTCCCGGAGGGGATGGCTTCCCGCGCGGATGGCTGCTCAGGCGAGGCGGTCGTACGCCGCCAGCGTGAGGAACTCCGTAAACTGTTCGCCAAGGGCGACATGCTCGAAGACCTCGCGGGCGTCGGCGAACTTCATCGTTCCGAACATCTTCCCGTAGGCGTCGCGCAATTTCCCAAGCTCTTCGTCCTCGATGCGCACGACCAGATCGCGGCTCACCTTTAGCCCGCCGTTGAGCCCTGCGCGATGATGGACCCATTGCCAGACCTGCGAACGGGCGATCTCCGCCGTGGCCACGTCCTCCATCAAATTGTTGATCGCCGCGGCGCCGGTTCCGCGCAGCCATGACTCCAGATATTGCAGCCCCACGCTGACGTTGTTGCGGAGTCCGCCTTCGGTGATCTCGCCACCGGGTACGCGCACGTCGATCAGCTCCGTGGCGCCGACACGGACGTCGTCTCGCACGCGGTCAATTTGATGCGCCCGTTCGCCCAGGGCGTTCTTGAACACCTCCATTGCCACCTGGACAAGATCGGGGTGCGCGACCCATGTCCCGTCGAAGCCATCCTTGACCTCGCGTACTTTGTCTTCGGTGACTCTGGCGATGGCGACCTCGTTCACGCCGGGGTCCCTGCGGCTGGGGATGAAGGCGGCCATGCCGCCGAGCGCATGCGCGTTTCGGCGGTGGCACGTGTGGACCAGCAGCAGGGCATAGGCACGCATGAACGGGACCGTCATCGTGATCTGGGCGCGGTCCGGGAATAGAAACTCCGGCCGCGTCCCGAAGCACTTAATGATGCTGTAGATGTAATCCCAACGCCCGGCGTTCAAGCCTGCCGCGTGATCTCGCAACTCGTAGAGGATCTCGTCCATCTCGAAGGCCGCCAGGATGTGCTCGATGAGCACCGTAGCTTTGATCGTGCCGTGAGAAATCCCCAACTGCTCTTCCGAGAACGTGAAGACGTCGTTCCACAGTCGCGCTTCGAGATGGTTCTCGACCTTGGGAAGGTAGAAGTAGGGCCCGGTGCCTCGATCGAGCAGCCGGCGGGCGCAATGGAAAAAGTACAGGCCGAAGTCGAACAGGCTGCCGGAGATGGGCATGCCATCCACAAGGACGTGACGTTCCGGCAGGTGCCAGCCCCTCGGGCGCACGAGCAGCACCGCGGTTTCGTCCTTGAGGCGGTAGACCTTCTCGGGAGTCTGCAGCGAGATCGTCCGCTCGATTGCGTCGATGAGATTGGCCTGGCCGGTGACCATGTTGCCCCACGTCGGCGTATTCGCGTCCTCGAAGTCGGCCATGAAGATGGACGCGCCGGAGTTGAGCGCGTTGATGACCATCTTGCGGTCGGTCGGGCCGGTGATCTCGACCCAACGCTTTTGCAAGTCTGGGGGCGTGGGCGCAATCTTCCACTCGGATTCTCGGACGGGGCGCGTAGAGGGGAGAAATTCCGGCAAAGCGCCGGCGTCGAGCTCCCGCTGACGCTCCTGGCGGCGACGCAGCAGTTGCTCACGTGTTGGGTTGAACTTGCGGTGGATACCGGCGACAAATCGCAGCGCCTCCGGTGTCAGGATCCGATCGAATCCCTCCACCTTTGGACCGCGAATCTGGATCTCTTCGGCGACTGACATCGTTGTGGTCTCGGTTATCTGTACTTGATGGACACGACTTTCGGCTGCAGGAAGTACAGGAGGTAGTCCGGCCCACCCACCTTGGCGTCGGTCCCGCTCATGTTAAAGCCCCCGAAGGGGTGCACCCCTACCATCGCGCCGGTGCACTTCCGGTTGAGATAGAGATTGCCGCAGAAGAATTCATTGCGCGCCCTGGCAAGCTTCTCGGGGTTGCGGGAGAACACGGCCCCGGTGAGGCCGTACTCCGTGCCGTTGGCGATGTCGAGCGCGTCGTCGAAGTCCTTGGCCTTGATGACCGCCACGACGGGTCCAAAGATCTCCTCCTGCGCAATCCGTGCCTTGCGATCGACGTCGACGTACACGGTCGGTTGGATGTAGTGCCCCGAGCCATCGCCCGGTTCACCGCCCGCGGCCAGCCGTCCCTCGGTCTTGCCGGCCTTGATGTATTCCATGATGGTCTGCTTCGCGCGTTCATTGATGACAGGCCCGCAGAAGTAGTTGTCCTTGGCGGGCCCCTGCTCGAGCGCGCGCACTTTCTCGACAAACGCCTCAACGACTTCCTTATATATAGGCGCGGTGGCGACCAGACGGGACCCCGCGGAGCACTTCTGCCCCTGGAAGCCGTAGCCTGAAACGACCGCGGCGGCGACGGCGTCTTCCAGATCCGCTTCCTCGTCGATGACGACAGCGTTCTTTCCGCCCATCTCGGCGATACAGCGCTTCAACCAAATCTGTCCGGAGGATACCTTCGCCGCGTGTTCGTACAGCCGTAGGCCAACGTCCTTGCTACCGGTAAACGCGATCATGCGAACGCGCGGGTGCAGCACAAGCGGATCGCCCACGGTCCCACCCGGGCCGGTGATGATGTTGAGCACGCCGGCCGGGAGGCCCGCTTCCTCCATCACTTCCGCAAAG
>JAIBHM010000225.1 GCA_020028535.1 Armatimonadota bacterium
GATGCCCAGCGGAGGGCCGCTGAACAGCGGCAGGAACCCAAGGGTCGACTTCAGCAGCGGGGAGAGTACCGTCCGCACCCATGGCACCAGGACGAAGATGCCCCACAGCCCGATCACCACGCTCGGGATTGCGGCCAACAGTTCTACAAGAAAGCTGATCGGAGAGCGCAGCCAGCCCGGCACGAGCTCCGAGAGGAAGATCGCGACCCCCAGCCCGAGCGGAACGGCAATGAGCAGCGCCAGCGACGACGAGACCACCGTGCCGTAGATGAACGGCAGCACGCCGAACACACGGGCCACCGGATCCCATGTCGACGTGACGAAGAATCGCGCGCCGAACTGGACGATCGCCGGCCAACCCGCGATGATGAGAGCCACCAGGATCGCGCCGATGATGACCGGCACGGCGGCGGCCATCACCGCCAGCAACAATTGAAACGGCCGGTCGCCGCTTCGCGGCGGCGACGCGGCCGGCACTCGTGTCCCTGCGATGCTCACATGTCGGCTCCTACGGCAGAACGACCGCTCCCTTCGATGTGACGCTCTTCAGCGAACGCTCGATGCGCACCACCATGGGCTTCGGTAGCGGTGCGTACAGCAGCGTCGGCGCATATTTCTGGCCGTCGTGTGTTGCCCACCAGAGGAACTCTGCCAGCGCCTTCCCCTTCACGGGATCGCTCTGATCACCGTAAATCAGGATCCACGTGAAACCGGCGACCGGATAGACGTCCTTCCCATCAGGATTGGTGAAGAAGACCCGGTAGTCCTCTGGAATGCTGGCCAGCGCTCCCTCCATCGCCTTCGTCGTGCTCGAGAGCGTAGGCCGGACGAACTGGCCTGCCTTGTTCCGCACGTTCCCAAAGGTCATCTTGTTGGTCAGTGCGTAGGCCAGCTCGACGTAGCCCAGCGTGTTCGGCGTCTGTCGCACCAGTCCGGCGACTCCCTCGTTGCCCCGGCCGCCGAGACCCGTCGGCCAGTTGACCGAGGTCCCCTCGCCGACCTTGGTCTTCCACTCTGCGCTGACTTTGCTGAGATAGTTCACCCAGATCGCCGTTGTGCCCGACCCGTCCGAGCGGTGCACCACGACAATGTCCGCAGAGGGCAGCGCCGCGTTCGGATTCACCCGCGAGAGGCGCGCGTCGTTCCACTTCGTAACTTTGCCGAGGAAGATGTCGGCCAGCAGGTCGGGCGTGAAGTTCAGCCCCTGCGCCACCCCGGTGACGTTGTAGACGGGGACGACCGCGCCGGCCACCATCGGAATGTGGAGCACGCGCCCACCGGCCTGCCCGATCTGCTCATCGGTCATCGGCCCATCGGTAGCGCCGAAATCCACTGTCTTCTCCATGAACTGGCGGATGCCGCCGCCGCTGCCGATCGACTGGTAGTTGATCTGCACGCCCTTCTCACCCGCATACACCTGAGACCACTTTGAATACAACGGGAACGGGAACGTCGCGCCCGCCCCGTTGATCGTGATCGCTTGGGCGCCGCTGGGCGCTGCGCTCCCCAGGAGCGCCGCGAGAACGACTGCGGCAACTGCCCCACGCACGAACGCCTTGAGCATCTGATGTACCTCCCCGAAGGTATGGACTCTTGGTCAGTTCCGAGGGTACACGCCGCCGGGTCAACCCCGGGCGAAGGGCAGGTTAACAGCGCGTGAAGGAAAGGGCAACTCACAACAGCGGCTTGCCGTTTGCCGTGACGGACTCCAGGGCTTGCTCGATCCGCTGCACCAGCGCGGCGGGTAGTGGGGCGTATCCAAGCGGCGGCGCGTGCTGCTGTCCGTCATGAATCGACCACCGGAGGAAATCCACGAGCGCCTTGCCCCTCCGCTGATCGGGCTGCTCCCCTCGGATGAGGATCCACGTGAAGCCGGCGATGGGATAGGCCTGCGCGCCATCGGGGTTGGTGATGAACACTCTGAAATCCGCGGGGATGCCGCCGAGCGCTCCCTCCACAGCGGCCGTCGTACTCTCCAGCGATGGCCGCACAAACCGGCCGGAGGCGTTGCGGACCGTACCGTAGGTCAACTTCGTGGTCAGCACATAGGCGAGCTCCACGTAGCCAAGGGCGTTTGGCATCCGGCTGACCAGTTCCGCGACGCCCTCGTTCCCTTTCGCGCCCAGACCCGTCGGCCATTGGACCGAGGTTCCTTCACCTACTCGCGCTTTCCATGCCGGGCTGACCTTGCTCAGGTAGTTCGTCCAGATGCGGGTCGTCCCCGACCCGTCTGAACGGTGCACGACGACAATCTGGGCGGCGGGAAGGGTCGCGTTTGGATTGCTACGGGCCAGGCGCGGATCGTTCCACATGCTGATCTCGCCGAGAAAGATCCCCGCTAATACTTCGGGGGTGAAATTGAGTCCCGACCCGACGCCGGGGATGCTGTACGCGAGTACGACAGCGCCCGCGACCGTGGGGACGTGCAAGACTCTCCCGCCGGCCTGCGCAATCTGCTGGTCGTCCATGGGCCCGTCGGTGGCGCCGAAGTCTACAGTCCTCTCGATGAACTGGCGGATGCCGCCACCTGAGCCGATCGATTGGTAGTTGATCCGCACACCGGTCTGCTGCTCGTACAGCTGGGCCCATTTCGAGTACAGCGGAAACGGGAACGTCGCGCCGGCCCCAACCAGCGTCACGGCAGCGCCGGTCTGCGGCGGCGCCTGCGGCTGCTGACCCGTCCGCGACGAGCAGGCCGCGGCAAACAGCACCAGCATGAAGATAGTCAGAAGCGGGCGAGGAACACGCATGGGAAACCTCCTCCGGACTATGAGCGCGGGCGCGCGGACTCGTCGCGAAGGTCCAGCCGGTAGCCGAGGCCGCGAACCGCAACGATGCGGACGGCACCGCCGTCCTCCACCTTCTTGCGCAGCCATCCGACGTGGGTGTCCAGAGTGCGGGTGTCGCCGAAGTAATCCTCGCCCCAGACTTCATGGAGCAGACGCTCGCGCCGGACCACCTTGCCCTGGTGGCGCAGCAGCAGGTGCAGC
>JAIBHM010000226.1 GCA_020028535.1 Armatimonadota bacterium
CACGCCGATCTTGTCGCGCGCCGAGATGTAGATGCGCGCCACGTGGCCCTGGCGCCACGCCCCGGAGCGCGCCAGCACCCGGTCGCACACGGGACAGGGCACGGCCTCCTCGTGCCAGAAGATGCCGCGCTCCTCCCGCACCTCCTGAGGGATCAGGTCGAACGGGTGTTGGTGGAAAGGACAGCCCTCCACGGCGTAGAGGGCGCCGTCCGACGTATGCGAGTACTCCTCCAGCTTGCGCTTGAGGCGATCCACCGTCATCGACTTCCCGGATCCCTGCGGTCCCACCAGCAGCAGGAGACGGCGCTCCATCGACATCGAGTGCGCGCGGAAGTAACTGACGATGTCGTCGAGCTGCTTCTCCATGCCGAAGACACCTTCAAAGACGCGGTCCCGGCCGAAGTACTCGATCATGTCGGAGATGTAGTGGTGGGTGGTGCGGCGCATGCGGCGATCGTGCTGCGATTCTTCTAAGTAGTCGGCGATGGTCTGCATGGTCGAGTACTATCTCCCCCTAATACGGCACGGGCCGGAATGCTGGTTCCATGCCCACGCTGCGCCCATCCCAGTCCGCGGAGGACGCGTTGGGGGAAAACACAGGAGCCCGGTCGATGATGACATCGCCGGGTTCCTCAACAATTCAGCGTCCGCCCAATCCCACAACACCGGGGCCCGTGGTCGCATCGGCTGTGCTCCGTGTGTCCCCTCAATGCGGGGACTGAGTCCGAGTATGCGCCGTCTGGTGACGAAGATGTCACGACGGCGTCACATCGACGCCGCCGGCACATTGCTGGTGAGTATACGTCCGCTAGATGGGGCTGTCAAACTCTGCTCAGGGGCTTTCGTCCGGCGCGACTACGGTAGAATCAACTGGATCCGGCCCTCCAGGTGGTTGATGCCGTCGGGCCCAAAGAACGCGCCGACGACCTTTGCACGCACGATACCGTCCCGATCGATGAAGTACGTGGTGGGCAGGCCGATCAACTGGTACTTCCGGGCGATCTCGCCGTTTGCGTCACGCACCGCAGGATAGGTCATGCCGAATGCCTCGAGGAAATCGACCGCATCGTCCCAGGTGTCCTGTTGGACGTCCACTCCAAGGAAGACGATCCCCTGCGACTGGTATTTGCGATAGGCAGCCTCGAGGGCCGGCGCTTCGACCTTGCACGGCGTGCACCACGAGGCAAAGAAATTCATCACGACCCCCTTCTCCCGCAGATCGGCAAGCCGCAACGTGCCGCCCCCGAAGCGCGGGGCGGCGAACTCCGGCGCGCGAGCCCCTTCGCGGGGCGCTTCAGCGGTCGGCGGCGCGTCGAGGGGCTGGAACAACGGCGCCGATGCTCCAGGAGGCGGTGGTGAGGGAGTCCGGACTGCCGTAATGTAGATCAGGAGGAAAGTCAGGACGGCAACTCCGCCGGCAGTGACAAAGAGCATGCGACGGTGGAGCTGCGCCATCGTTAGAGGAACCAGTACAGCAAGGTGTCGTTGATTCCGGCGAGGAGAAAGATGGCCCCGGCGGCCCGCCCGATCCAGGGATTCAACCTGCCCAGTCGATCGGCCATCCACGATTCCGAACTGAATCCGAGCACAGAACTCATCAGGATGAGCGGCGCCGTTGTGCCCAGCGCGAACGCGGCGGGATACAAGATGCCGACACTGCTCGCGATCGACATCGGGATGACATATCCGAAGAAGAGCAGCCCCAAGGTCGGACAGAACGCAAACGAGAAGGCGATGCCGAGCAAAAACGCGCCGAGCGGGCCACCCGCGACCCGCTCACGCAGGCGCAGGCTGAATGCATGCCCGAGAGCCAGCCGCGGCCGCCACACGCCGAGCATGGCCAGGCCGACGAGCAGCATCAACGGACCAAGCGCTTTCCGTATCACAACGGCGATCGGAATCGCCGCAGACTGAAGTTCCTCTTTCAACATAACGGCCAGTACACCGGCCAGCCCGAACACCAGGATCTTGCCCGCGATGTATGCCCCCGCCGTCCATGCAATCCGTCTCCCGGGCTGGTCTGCGGACAACCCGAGGTAAGCGATCGCCGAAGCATTCGTGCTGAGCTGGCACGGACTGGTCGCACCGAGGACCCCCAGAAGCGACGCACCCAGGAGCGACGCGCCAGGCGCCAGCGCGATCTCACGTAGCGGGGCGCCCAAGCCAAGGAACAGACTGTTGAGGACCTGGTACCAGGCCTGCGCGAACTCGCTCATCGTGTCACGATCTTGCCAGCCGATACCCACCGTTCGCGGGTCCGGCCGCCGTCGCCTGAACGGTAAAGGTCGCCGCTGAACGTCGCAAGGAACACCACCTGCGGATCCTTAGGGTCCAGCGCCAGATTACCGACGGCGTCTCGATCCCCAAGAAAGAAGCCGACCGGCGTCCAGCGTTTGCCGCCGTCCATGCTTCGGATCAGACCAAGCCCTGATCTGGCTGCATACGCGTAGGCGATCTCGCTGTTGGTGGGATGAAACTCGACGGCCGTGATGGGGACGTTGAGCACGTCGGCGCTGAGATGAGCCCGCCAGGTCATCCCCCCGTCCTCACTGACCAGGAGGCCTCGATCTGTGCCGGCGAAGACAACGTTTCCCTTGCTAGGATGTACTGTTAAGTAGAAGACACGCCCGGGACCCCGCTCGCCGAGATACTCCCACGACCTGCCGCCGTCGCGACTGCGGTACAGTCCAATGCGGCCTGAGACGTTCCACGCGTAGAGCTTCTGAGGGTCGGCGCGGCTGATCGTCATCGCATGAAAGTCTGCCGCCCCGGTCAGCGCCAGCCGCTGCCAGCTCTGGCCCCCGTCGCGGCTGATCTCCACGCCGAGTGGATTCGGCCGGCGATCTGCTTGACCGGGATGGCCGCTGGTGAGCAAGACGTTCGCCTGCGAGGGATGTACATTGAAACCCATCATGTCGAAGGTCTGCCGCCCGACGCGCGCCCACCGGCCAGCTGTGACGCGGATCAGGCTGCCATGCGAG
>JAIBHM010000067.1 GCA_020028535.1 Armatimonadota bacterium
TTGGCCAGCAGGCTGAGGCGCCCCTCGCGATAGGCCTGCGCGTAGTCATCGGGTTCCCCGGCATTGCCGGTCAGCGAAAAGAAGTGCGGCAGGTACCGCAACGACACGAACGTGGGTTTACGCTTGAGCAGCCGCCCATAGTACAGCCGGCGGTCCGTGGCGAGCTCATCTTTCCATTGCCACGTCTGGGACCACATCCGGTCAACGCTGCGCGTGGCGAGGACGTCGAATAGCCCCGGCAGGTCCCCAGGCCCCGGTGTAAATGCGTAGCAGAACCCGAGGGCATTCACGAACCGGAGCGCCTCGCGTTTGCTGCGCACGCGATGGGGCGCAAGGAGGGCACGGCGGTAGCGGCTGACGTGCGTCCAGCTGAGGCCCGGCACCTCAGTCAATCTTCTTCGACGAGCACGAAGGCCTCCTTCGGCGAGCCGCAGACAGGGCAGGACTCAGGCAGCGGCCGGTCCTTTGGAATCACATGCCCGCAGTTGGTACACTGGTGGCGGGTTGCCTTGGTCGTGGGGACCCCTTTGTACTTTTCCCCGGTCCGGGTCGAGCATAGATCACAAGGGGAAGCTTGGCTAAAGGAGAATCGCTTCGAAACATGCAGAACCTGCGTAGCATGATCCTGGAGAACGGTCTCCAGGTCCTGGCCCTCGAGTCGCATACCGCTCCCGTGGCGACGTTCTGGGTGTGGTACCGCGTCGGCAGCCGCAACGAGCTCCCAGGGTTCACCGGCATCTCCCATTGGGTGGAGCACATGTTGTTCAAGGGGACGCCGGCGCACCCCAAAGGCACGCTGACGCGCTACGTCGACCGGCTGGGTGGGCGCTGGAATGCCTTCACCTGGAAAGACTACACCGCTTACCACGAGGTCTTGCCGGCGGAGCATCTTCAGGTGGCCATCCGCCTGGAGGCCGACCGGATGGCGAACACGATCTTCGATCCCTCCGAAGTCGAGAGCGAACGCACCGTGATCATCGCGGAGCGCGAGGGCAGTGAGAACTACCCGGCGTACCTCCTGCGCGAAGATGTCGACGCCGCCGCCCACAAGATCCATCCGTACAGGATCCCCGTGATCGGGTGGAAGGATGACCTGCGCGCCATCACCCGCGACGACCTGTTCCGGCACTACCGGACCTACTACCATCCCGGAAACGCCATCGCGGTGGCGGTGGGCGCCTTCGACGCCGGAGGAGTCCTCGAGATGATCCGCGAGGCGTTCGAGGGGGTGCCGCCGGGCTCCCCGCCGCCTCCCGTCCGCGCCCGTGAGCCGGAGCAGGAGGGAGAACGCCGCGTGACGCTGCAGCGACCCGGCGGGGCGACGAGCTACCTTCACCTTGCCTACCACATGCCGCAGGCATCACATCCGGACGTGGCGGCGCTCCTCGTGATCGATGGGATACTCTCAGGGTTCAAAAGTGTCGTGCCGTTCGACCAGGGCGGCGGCGGGCGCAGCTCGCGATTGTACCGCGCCCTGGTGGAGACCTCGCTCGCCAGTGACGTCTCGTCGTCTGTGATTCCGAGCCTTGATCCGACGCTGTTCCGGATCATGGCCACGGCGAGGGCGGGCGCGAACGTGGCCGCGATAGAGGAGCGGACGCTGCAGGAGCTCGAGCGCCTGGCGCGCGAGCCTGTGCCCGGAAACGAGCTGGCCAAGGTCAAGAAGCAGGCAAAAGCCCAGTTCGTCTTCGCCCAGGACGGAGTATTCCGGACGGCCATGGCCCTTGGCGCGTTTGCGATTGTCGATGGCGTCGACGCGTTTCTTGCGCTTCTCGAGCGCATCGACCAGGTGGACGCCGACGAGGTGATGACTGCCGCGGGCGCCTACTTCACGGCGCTCCGGCGCACCACAGGATGGTATCTCCCAATGCCGGGAGGGATCACGGCCGCCTCCGTCCAGGCCGCCTATCACCCAGGCGTGTTCCACTATGAGGCCCGGGCCCGCGCGCAGGCGCCTGCCGTCCCCATAGCGCCCGAGACCGTCACGCGCACACAGTTGCACAATGGGCTGACGCTCCTGACCCGCGAGCAGCGCGGGACCGGCATGGTGGCAGTTCACGGGTACCTCAAAGCCGGCGCGATGTTCGACGGCGAGCGCAGCGGCCTGTCGCGCTTCACCTCGGCGCTGCTCCAGCGCGGCACCCAGACCCGCACCTCTCAGGAGATCGCCGAAACACTTGAAGCGATGGGTGCCACCCTGGCGTTTGCCTCCTCGATGGAGACTGTGGCCGTGGGGCTGCGGATGCTGCGCGAGGACGCCCGGACCGCGCTCGACATCCTGGGCGACGTCCTGATCCGCCCCTCGTTCCCTAGAGAGGAAGTCGAAAAGGTCCGCGGCGAGCTGCTCACCGGCCTGCGCATCACGGCACAGGATACGCGGGTCATGGCGGAGCGTACCGCCCGCCGCCTGATGTATCCCCAGGGACATCCCTATGCGCGCATGGCCGAAGGCGACGAAGCGTCCGTCCAGGCGATCGGCAGGGATGACCTGGCCGCCTTCCACGAGCAGCACCTGCGTCCTGATGCCGCCATCCTGGCGGTCGTCGGCGATCTCTCGGCCGCCGAAATCCTGGAGATGATGAGCCAGATCTTCTCTGGTTGGCGACGCGGAGCGCCCTGGAGCCCCCCGCCGCTGCCGCCGGTCCTTCGACTCACAGCTCCACAGCGAGGCGAAGTGCGGCTGCCCGGCAAGACTCAGTCCGACATTGCATTGGGCGCTCCCGGGCTCACGCGCCGCGATCCGGCGTATTACGACGCGATGATCGCCAACCTTATCGTGGGACAGATCGGCATGATGGGGCGCCTCGGCGACAGCGTCCGCGAACGGCAGGGGATGGCGTACTACGCGTACAGCGACCTGCGCGCCGGGCTCCTGGCCGGCCCCTGGTGGGTCCGCGCGGGTGTGAATCCGCAGAATGAAGCGCGGGCGATCGAGAGCATCCTTGAGGAGCTGCGTGGATTTCAGCGAACGGGCCCGACCGGCGAGGAACTTTCCGACGCGCGCAACTTCCTGATCGGTTCCCTCGCCCTGCGGTTGGAAACGAACGCGGGGATTGCGCAGACACTCGCGGATATCGAGCTGTACGATCTCGGGCTCGACTACCTTGTGCGCTTTCCGGAGATCGTCCGGGGCCGTACTCCTGAGGGGATCATCGAGGCCGCACGCCGGTTCCCCCTGGACGGGTACACGGTCGCCATCGCAGGCCCTCCTCCTGCCCCTTGATGATCGCCATCATCGGCGGCACGGGACGCCTCGGACTTGGTCTGGCCCGCCGCCTGTCGAGGACGCAGACCCCTGTGCTCATCGGCTCCCGCGACGAGAATCGGGCGCGCACGGCCGCGGCGGAAGCGGGATTGGGGGCGGGGCAGGGGCGCACGAATGTGGACGCGGCGCGCAGCGCAGACCTCGTGATCCTTGCCGTCCCGAATGAAGGGCACGAGCCCACGCTACGGGCGCTCGCGCCTCACCTGGGCGGCAAAGTGCTCCTGGACACGACCGTCCACTATGATCGCACGACGCGTTCTGTAGTGCTGCCCGGCGGCATCTCTGCCGCGGAGCGGGCGCAGCAGTTGGTTCCGCAGGCCCGCGTCGTGTCGGGGTTTCATACCGTCAGCGCAGCGATGCTGGCAGACCTCGAGCGCCCGGCGAGGGGTGACGTCCTGTTTTGTGGGGACGACGCCGGCGCGAAGGAACCGGTGGCGGCGATGGTGCGCTCGATCGACATGCGACCGGTGGATGCGGGGGCTCTGGCCACGTCACGTCTCCTGGAACAGCTGGCAGGCCTCCTCATCGACCTCAATCGCCGGTATAAGAAGAAGGATCTCACCATCCAGATCGCGGGCCTGGAATAGGCGATGCGCACGATGACCGCGTGGGTGCCCGTGGGGTTCCCCGATGTGCGCCCGGGGGCCGATCTCGGCGAGATGATCGTCGAGTTGTTCCGGTTCAACGACGTGGCACCCGAAGATGGCGACGTCCTGGTGCTGGCGCAGAAGGTTGTCAGCAAGGCGGAGGGAGCGGTCGTGGACCTGACCGAGGTGAGCCCGGGCAAGCAGGCGCTCGCGCTGGCAGCAGATTCACAGAAGGACGCACGTCTGTGCCAGGTGATCATCGACGAGTCGAAGATGATCATGAGGGTCCGGCCCGGGCTGGTGATCGCGGAACACCGGCTTGGCTTCATCTGCGCGAACGCCGGCGTGGACCGGAGCAACGTGGGCCTGGGCGACGATTGGGTCTCCGTCCTCCCGAAGGACCCCAACGCCTCTGCGGCACGGCTCGTGGAGGCAGTGTACACGGCCCTGGGTCTGAAGGTGGCCGTGATCGTCAACGATACGCATGGCCGGCCCTGGCGAGAAGGAGCGGTGGGTGTCGCCATCGGCACGGCCGGGCTGGAGCCGTTGCTCAGCCACATCGGCCGGGAGGACCTGTACGGGTACGTCCTGCATTCGTCCATCGAAGGGGTAGCGGACGAGCTCGCGGCGACGGCAAGCCTGCTGCAGGGGCAGGCAGCGGAGGGCACGCCGCTCGTCCTGATCCGCGGCGCGCGCTTCGAGCCCGCAGAGGGCAAGACGAAGCTGTTGCGGGAGCCCGACAAGGACATGTTCAGGTGAGGACCCGATGAAGATCAAGACTGTGAAGTGCCGCATGCTGGCGGGAACGCTGGAGAAGCCGATCCAGTTTGGCATCGGAGCATTTCCGACGTTTTCGGCGACACTCGTAGAGATTTCTACCGATGACGGCATCAGCGGAGTCGGGGAGTGCATCGTGCGGAAGGCGCCCCAGGTGACGAAGACGGTCGTGGAGCAGATGCTCGCGCCTGTGCTCGCGGGACGGGATCCGCATGACGTCGAGGGTTTATGGGATGAGATGTTCCAGCAGCTGCGGGGTTGGGGTCACTACCGGGGGTTTGTCTTCGAGGCGATCAGCGGCGTCGACACGGCGCTCTGGGATATTCTGGGCAAGGCCGCAGGAGCTCCGGTCTACAAGATCCTCGGCGGCGCCGGCCGCAGCCGCGTGCCCTGCTATGCATCGTCCGTGTACTTTGACGAAATCCCGCATATGGTGGCGCAGGCGAGAGAGCAGATCGCGGGCGGCCACAGCGGGATCAAGGTGAAGATCGGCCGGGGCCCGGCGCTCGGCGGCCGCCGGACGGACGTCGCCTCGGTCAAGGCGATCCGGGAGGCGGTGGGGGCCGACGTCGACATCATGCTGGATGTCAACAGCGCCTACGACGCCGCGACCGCGATCAAAGTATGCCGCCAGCTCGAAGATGACGACATTACCTGGATCGAGGAGCCGGTGCCGCCCGACGACCTGGACGGCTATCAGCGCGTGCGCGAGGGGCAGAGCATCCCGGTGGCGGCGGGGGAGAGTGAATTTGGCGTCTTTGGGTTCCGTGACCTGATCCGCCGGCGCGCCGTTGACATCTTGCAACCGGATGTCGCCCGTGTCGGTGGTTTCACGGGGGCGCGGCGCGTCGGCGCACTTGTCCATGCCTTTAACCTCCGCTATGCTCCACACACCGGGTTCTCCGCCGGCGTCTCCCACCTCGCCTCGCTGCACGTGGCCGCGAGCGTCCCGAACCTGATGACCTACGAATACTTCTTCGCCCCGAATCCGCTCCGCGATCTGTTTACCGAGCCGTTCCCCACGCCCGTGGAAGGATTCATCGACGTGCCGCAGCGGCCGGGGTTGGGCTTGGAACTAGATGAGCGGATCTTGCGAAAGTTTGAGATAACATAAGAAGCAAGACCGCACGGCGCTGACGCGCCGCGCGCACATATGCCTGCCAACCTTACACCGCAGTTCATGGCAGCCGACAAAAAGTTCAAGTCGGCCACCACCCCGGCGGACAAGCTTGCCGCGCTTGAAGAGATGCTGTCCACCATCCCCAAGCACAAGGGGACGGAGAAAATGCAGGCGGACATCAAGCGCCGCATCGCCAAACTGCGCAACGAGACGCAGCGGCGCCGCGGGGCCGCGCGCGGGAAGCCTTTCTACCAAGTGGACAAAGAAGGCGCCGGGCAGATCGCGCTGGTCGGCGCTCCCAACACCGGCAAGTCGATGCTGCTCGCCGCCCTGACAAACGCCGAGCCCGAGGTCGCTGACTATCCCTTCGCCACGCGCGTCCCGCTGCCGGGGATGATGGCGTTCGAAAACGTGCAGATCCAGCTGGTAGACTTGCCGCCCATCACCGAGGAGTCCGCTGAAGGCTGGCTCTACGGCATCATCCGCAACGCCCATGCGGCGCTGCTCGTGGTGGACCTGGGAAGCGAGGACCTGATCGCCGAGACCGAACGCGTGCTGCAGCTGCTGGCGCAGGCCAACATCCACCTGGTGGCCGAGCCGCACGAGCCGCAGCAGAAGCGCGCCCTCCTGGTCGCGAACAAGCTGGACGTAAAGGGCGCCGCGGATCGTCTTGGGATGATGCGCGAGTTCATCGCGGACCGGCTGCCCGTGATCCCCGTCTCGGCGGAAGCGGAAACCGGTCTGGATTCGCTGCGCGAAGCCTCCTTCCGGCTGCTGGGAGTGATCCGCGTCTACAGTAAGCCCCCCGGCAGGAAGGCGGACAACTCCACGCCGTTCATTCTTTCGAGGGGCTCAACCGCCCTCGATGCGGCCGAAGCCATCCACAAGGACTTCGTTGAGAAACTCAAATTTGCGCGCTTGTGGCGCCGCGACGCCTACCAGGGTCAGATGGTCGGGCGCGACCACGTCCTCGAGGACGGGGACGTGATCGAGATCCACGCCTGAACGTGGGAGGGAATCGATGTCACCGTCCATCACGAGGCCGGCGCTGGTGGAGGCCGTGGGCGCCCTGGCCCTCATCTTCCTCGGCGCGGGTTCGATCATCGCCGATCAGATCACCGGCGGCAAAGTCGGCCTGGTCGGCATCGCCTTTGCGCACGGTTTGGCCATTGCCACAATGGTCGCCGCAGCCGGGCACGTCTCCGGGGGGCATTTCAATCCGGCGGTGACGCTCGGGTTCGTCGCCACGCGCCGGATGCCGGTCGGCACGGGCATCACGTACATCCTGGCGCAGCTCGTCGGCGCGTCGGTCGGCGGGTTGCTCCTCACCGCTGTCTTCCCTGAGGCCGCGCGCATGGCCGTCAACCTGGGAACTCCTGCGCTTGGCCGGGGGGTATCCGCGGGAACGGGAATCGTGGTTGAGGCCGTGCTGACGTTCTTTCTGGTGTTTGTCATCTTCGGCGTGGCGGTGGATGCGCGGGGCGAACGCGCCATCGCGCCGCTGGCGATCGGCCTGGTCATAGTGATGGACATCCTCGGCGCCGGCGTGCTGACCGGAGCGGCCATGAACCCGGCGCGGGCGTTCGGTCCCGCGCTCTTCTCCGGATTCTGGGCCAATCACGCGGTGTACTGGATTGGCCCATTCATCGGCGGAGTGCTCGGGGCATGGGTCTACACGTATTTGATGCAACGTCCAGGAAAATGAGAGGAGGTCTGCGATGAAGCTCACGTACTACGGACATGCCGCGTTCCTGCTGGAGAGTGACGGCACGTCCATCCTCATTGATCCGTTCAACGAGCAGGTGGGGTACCCGTTCCCAAGCGTCTCGCCGACGGCGGTGGTCGTGTCGCATGACCACTTCGACCACAGCTATATCCAGGTGGCGAAGGGGTCGCCGAGGATCATCCGGGGGTTGAAGTCCGGCGGGAAGGATTGGGAGACGGTGGAGGAGAGCGTCGGCCCGCTCAGTCTCTCGACCGTGCGAACCTACCACGATACCTCACAGGGTTCAGAGCGGGGCAGAAACGCCATGTTCAGGTTCCAAGGCGAAGGCCTCCGAATCGTGCACGGTGGCGACCTCGGCCACACCCTCTCAGAAGACCAGGCGAAAGCCGTGGGGCGGGTAGACGTGCTGATGATCCCGGTGGGCGGATACTACACGATCGGGCCGAAGGAGGCGGAGGTCGTGGCCGGCCAGCTCCGACCGCGCGTCGTCATCCCCATGCACTACAAGACCGACGTGAACAAGGACTGGCCGATCGGCACCCTCGATGACTTTCTCCAGGGGAAGGAGCGCGTGAAGCGTCAGGAGCGCAGCGTGACGCTGAGCACGACGACCCTGCCCACAGACCAGGAAGTCTGGGTCCTACGCCATTCCTGAAAGATAGGTGAGGAGAGTCCGGACGCCGTAGCCTGTCCCGCCTTTGGGAAGGTACGGGGTCGTGCCCTCGTCCTTTTCGAGGAAGGCCGTAGGGGCGATGTCCAGATGGGCCCACGGTTTCCCGTCGACGAACTCGCGCAGGAAGATCGCGCCCTTCTCAGCGCCGCCGTAGCGTCCGCCCGAGTTGCGCAGATCGGCGACCTGGCTCCGCATGTCCTCCAGAAATTCCTCATAGAGCGGTAACTGCCACATGCGCTCCCCGGCCCTGCCCGCCGCATCGAGCAGCCGCTGGGCGAGGCCCTGATCGTTGCTCATCACCGCGGCGGCGTAGTAACCGAGCGCCACGATCGCCGATCCCGTGAGGGTCGCCAGGTCGATGATCTCGTCCACACCCTTCTGCGAGGCGTAGGCCAGCGCGTCGGCGAGGATGACGCGGCCCTCCGCGTCGGTGTTGTTGATCTCGATCGTCTTTCCATTCATCGCCCGCACGATGTCGCCGGGCTTGACCGACTTGCCGCTCGGCATGTTCTCCACCGCGGCCACGACGCCGAGCACCCGGACGGGTACCTTCAACGCGGGCAGCGTCTTCATCGTGGCGATGACCGCGGCGCCGCCGGCCATGTCTGATTTCATCCACTCCAGGTCGTCGCGCTTGAGGTTGATCCCGCCGCTGTCATAGCAGACCCCCTTGCCGACGATGGC